>PKYX01000117.1 GCA_003132825.1 Acidobacteriaceae bacterium | reverse complement strand
GCCTGCATCAAGATCGACTGCGCCGAGTTCCAGCACTCGCACGAGATCGCCAAGCTGATCGGTTCGCCGCCGGGATACCTCGGCCACCGCGAGACCCATCCCCTGCTCACCCAGGAAGCGCTCAATCAGTGGCACACCGAAAAGCTGAAGCTCTCGATCCTGCTGTTTGACGAAATTGAAAAGGCTTCCGACGCGCTCTGGCAGTTGCTGCTCGGCATCCTGGACAAAGCGACCTTGACGCTCGGTGACAATCGCCGCGTCGATCTGTCGCAGTGCATCATCATCATGACCTCGAACCTGGGCGCGGCGGAAATGAGCAACCTGGTGGATGGCGGATTGGGCTTCGCCACCCGCGCCACCGTGGTCGACGCCTCGCTCGATGACAAAATCAATCGCACCGCCGTCGACGCCGCTCGCCGCAAGTTTTCTCCGGAGTTCATGAACCGCATCGACAAGACGGTGGTATTCCGCACCCTGCGTCCGGAACATCTGGAACAGATTCTCGAAATCGAGTTGGGCATGGTGCAGCAGCGCGTACTGATGGCCTCACCCACCAACCAGTTCGTGTTCAACTGCACCGCCAAGGTGAAGAGCTTCTTGCTGCAAGAGGGCACCGATCCCAAATACGGCGCACGCCATCTGAAGCGCTCGATCGAACGCAACCTTGTCTTCCCGCTGGCCAACCTGGTCGCCACCGGCCAAGTCAAGCTCGGGGACTTCGTCCGGGTCGACCTGAATGCGGAAGGCCAACTCACCTTCGTCAAAGAATCCGAGGGCGCGATGGCCCCGATGCTTCTCGAGCGTTACGGCACGGCCGCGGCGGGAGTTGCTCCCCAGGCCGCCCGCACCTCGAAACCCATCCCCATCCGCCGCGAATTTGGCACCACTCCCGCGGCCGACCCAAAATAGTTTTCCCTAAACCCCTGAACACTCTAGCGGCGCCGGGCCACCCGGCGCCTTTTTTCTTGGTGGGATGAATCGAACGGGAACGAGCGCAGCCCAGGCGAGGTACGAGCGAAGGGGGCAAGCCCCGCACTAACCGCCCTGCTTCAACTCCGTGAGCACCTGGCGGGCGATTTCCTTCAGGGTTTCAAATACGCCCGTGCCCTGAAACGCCACCGCTTCGATGACCGGTTCGTTTTTCCGACGAAGCTCCTTGACCAGGGTTTCGACGGGAAGAGCATTCGGCAGGTCGCGCTTGTTGAGTTGCAGCAGATAGGGAATCTTATTGAAGTCGTAACCGTGCTCTTTCAAATTATCGGAGAGGTTTTCGAGCGCTTCCACATTGGCGTCCATGCGCTCCTGCTGCGAGTCGGCCACGAACACCACGCCATCGACCCCGCGCAAAATTAGCTTCCGGCTGGCATCGTAAAACACCTGCCCGGGCACGGTGTACAAGTGAATGCGCGTCTTGAAGCCGCGCACCGAGCCCAAATCCAAGGGCAGAAAATCGAAGAACAAGGTGCGCTCGGTCTCGGTCGCGAGCGAAATCATCTTGCCCTTCTGCTGCTCGGCGGTCTTCTGGTAGATGCACTGCAGGTTGGTCGTCTTGCCGCCCAGCCCGGCGCCGTAATAGACGATTTTGCAGTTTATCTCGCGGGCTGCGAAGTTGATGAAGCTCAAAGACTTTCCCCAGATCGAGATGGGCGGCGAAAATGGAGCCGCAGCGGAACGCGCGGACCAACATCCCCCGTCATTAAAATTTTGGTTTTTGCTGCTGGATGTCTTATATCACAGGCGCGATTGTTACCGGCAGGTTACTGCCGTTACTTGTGGTTCACCGACCGGCCTCGCCGGAGTCATCGCCCGGGAGGCGCCGGATAATAACCATCCTTGGCAAATACCTTCACGTCCGGACGGGCCACGGTGACTTCGATCTGCCGGTACGCCTCACTCGGGGTGGCGCGGGCGACATAGCCGAGCGTGTACTGGTTGCGGGCCTCGCCGACGGCGCGCGTGTACGCCGTCTCGATTGCATTGCGCGTCATCTCGGGAAAGAATTCCCCGGCCGTGGCGTTGGCGTACCGCGGCAGGATGTCGCCGTACCCCATGCGCGGCAAATGCAGCTTCTGCATCGAGCCATACCCCGGGATGGCGGCACCTCCGACCCCGATGCCGTATACCGCAATGCCGTTGGTGAGCAGCACCTTCAGCACGTCGCGATAGCTGGCGGTCGAGCGCATCTCGCGGCCATCGCTGATCACGAAAATAATCCGCCGGCGGGTCTTGTCTCGCTTGCTCAGATCAAGCGCCGCCGCCAGGACGGCATCATTGAGCACGTGCGACTCCTGGGGCGGGGTCCTGACGTGGGGCTCGTTCGGATCGATCGGGATCCCGTTGATGATCGGCCCTCCCGGCCCCAGGGGACCATCGACGACCGCCGGGCCATTGGTACGGCCGGTCACCGACTTCAGTCCGTCCAGCACCCCCGTCAACTTCTTGCCGACCGCGCTGAAATCCGCCACTCGGCCGACGGTCGAGCTATAGGTATAGATGGCGATTTCGTCATAGGGGCTGAAGGCGCCTTCGAGCGCCGAAAATGTCTGGTTCACCTTCTGCACGGCAACATCCGGCATGCCCAGATCGTAGATCACAGCCGCCGACAGCGCGAACGGGTCGCTCGTGAAGTAATTCAGGGTCTGCTTTTTTCCGTCCTCGTATACCACAAAATCTTTGTCCAGCAATCCATCGGTCAAGCGGCCCGAATCGTCGGTCACCCGCACTGGAATCAGAACCTGGTTGACCTTAGTCACAATCCGGAAAAGCTCGTCGTTGCCGCTCGGTCGAAGGGGCGCCGTGGTGCCATCGGCCATCGGGGCCGAGGAGGGAGGCGGGGGGCCGGGCGGATTGTCGAGAGGGATGGGAGCCGGCATACCTGGTTCGCTAGGCGCTGCCGCGGGCGGGGTTGCGCTCGAGGAGGTCCCGCCCGAAGAGGATGGAGGAGGAGGAGGAGGCGCACCATCGGACTCCGAGGTCTGCGGGACCGTCGGAAATGTCGAGGGCGGCTTCACCGCGGAGGGGGCATCCGGAATATCCTGCTTCTTGTCCGACTTCTGATCCGGCTGCGCCGCCTGGGTTTGCGCCCATCCCTCCGCCCCAGCTGCCAGACAAACCACCAGCACGGCCACCCCGCCAGCTACCCACCGTTTACCGAACATAGCAGACACCACGTGACCTCTCCGCCTCGCGGCAAACCAACTCCAGCCCCTTGGGATGCTTACGCCACCCCTTTTGGTGCATCTAACTTCAGCTGGGAATAGACTACCAAAAGAATGCGAGAATGACTTTCATGTCCAAGGCGCGTCGCTTTCGAGTTCCAGTCTCTGTCCTCGGTTGCCTGATGGCGGTCACGGTTTCCCTCGCCTCGGCCGAGCCGCCGGCTCCGTCCTCCAGCCAGGGTCNNAAGGTGAATGTGGACGTGGTGCAGCTGTTCTTCAACGTGAAAGACAAGAAGGGCGGTCTGATCCCGAGTCTTACCAAGGACGATTTTCAATTGTCGGAAGACGGCCAGCCGCAGACCATCAAGTACTTCGCCGCCGAGTCCGACTTGCCTCTTACCCTGGGAATCCTGATCGATACGAGCGCCAGCCAGACGCGAGTGCTCGGGATGGAGCAGGAGGTTGGCGCCTCGTTTCTCAACCAAATCCTGCGCGACAAAGATGAAGCCTTCGTGATTAGCTTCGATGTCGAGGTAAGCCTGCTGCAGGACTTCACCAACTCCAACCGCCTGCTCCGCACCGCGCTGAGCAGCACAAAAATCAACTCCCCGCCCGATAACTGCAGCGGCCTCCCGGGCGCAGGAGGCGGGCCCCTGCCCTGCCATTCCATGCCGAAGGGCACGCTGCTCTACGATGGCGTGTACCTGGCCTCTCATGACGTGTTAGCAAAAGAGGTTGGCCGCAAAGCCATGATCCTGCTCACCGACGGCGAAGACCAGGGCAGTCAGCTCAAGCTGAAAGATGCGGTCGAATCCGCCGAGCGATCGGACAGCATTGTCTATGTACTGCTCTGCGCCGATCGCGGTTTCTACGGAGGTTTCGGCGGCTATTCCGGCGATCGCGACATGAAGAAGCTGACCGAAGAAACCGGCGGCCGCGTCATCGACGTAGGCAATAAGATCGACAAACTGAAAGACGCCTTCGACCAGATCGCCCACGAACTGCGTAGCCAGTACAATATCGGCTACATCTCGACCAACCGCGCCAAAGACGGCTCTTTCCGCAAAGTCGAGATTCGGCCGAAAAACACCGATTACAAAACGCAGGCGCGTTCCGGATACTACGCCGTGGGAAAGCAGGACTGAGGCGGGAGAAGCGAGGCTAAATCGGAGCTGAAGCGGGACTGAAGACTAGTTCCCCAGCCCGCCGCAACCCGGGTATCCCCTGCGTACCCAAGTTGGGACTTGCGGCGTGCGGGGCTTGCCCGCACTCTGGCAAGAGAAGTTGGCAAGAAAATCCACGAAAAGGCAATCGGACCCATGCTTTCCATTCATGCCAGGATTGATCGTGCGCAACGCCTGCTGCGCATGCTCGAACAGGACGCGCCGCTGCTCGCGATCCGGGTGGCGCCCTTGACGAAGGAGTATCAGCAATCCGCCCAGAACTACGCCCGGGAGCTGACCGCGCAGGCACGGGCCGAGCTGGCGAAGCTGCTCGAGGAAAAATCGAACTGGGTCCCGGCCGACCCGAGGCACGCGGCTGACTAGATCATGGGGCTGGCCGAGACATCGGCAGCCGGCGACCGCAGCTGGGTTTCGTCCTCGACCGTAGTTTCTTCCCAAAGCGTCGCCTCCCGCAGCAGGCGGGAAACCAGGGCAGTATGCATCGCGTGGCCCGCCCGATCGGCGACCACGTTGCCCAGAATCTGCTTCCCGACGAGCGCCAGATCCCCAATCAGATCAAGAACTTTGTGGCGCACGAACTCATCGGCGAAGCGCAACGGCGGGTTCTCCACCCCGTCGCGGGTGAGCACAATGCAGTTCTCGGCCGAAGCGCCGCGGATCAGACCCATGTTGCGCATCGCCCGTTCATCCTCCCGGGAACCAAACGTCCGCGCGGGTGCGATCTCCCGCAAGTAGTTGCCATCGGATAAATCCACCCGGAAGGTTTCTTTGCCAATCAGCGGATGGGGGAAATTGATGGTGTAGGAAACCGAATAAACGTCGGAGGGATAGACCGCGATAAACTTGTCGCCCTCGCGCAGCTCCAGTTCGCGACGGATGCGCAGATAGGTGCGGGGGCGACGCTGCTTGCGGATGCCGGCTTTGCGGAGGGCTTCGACAAATGGCCGAGCGCTGCCGTCCAAGATGGGCAGCTCGAGGTTGTCAAGCTCGACGATGGCGTTATCGATGCCGGTTCCGATGAATGCCGAAAGCAGGTGCTCGGTCGTCGAGATCAGCACGCCCTTCTTCATCAGGCTGGTGGCGTAGCTGACGCGGGCGACATTGCGGCCGATGGCGGGCACCTCAAAACCATCGAGATCCACCCGGCGAAACACGATGCCCGAGCCGGGCGCTGCCGGCAAAATCTTCAGCCTGACCGGTGCGCCGCTGTGCAGGCCGACTCCGCTGCATTCGACAGGGCTGCGGATTGTCTGTTCCTGTTGCAAGCTGGCTTGAGCTATCTGAAGGCTGAGCAAGAGCTTACTGTGCATGGCCCAACTCCGGCTGTGGTAAATCAACCACACTCGGTGGCAAAACCGCGGGCTCAGCCGGCGGGAGTTCGGGCTAAACAAAACATGGCAAAGATAGTTAGTACCGCACCCCTGGGGGTTCACTGAGTCGATACGGGGGGCTTCGGACCGTAAGTAATCTGCGCGTCAAACTTGGCGTCGCCGAGGCCCTGGTTATAGCTGACCGAGGTAAGAAACCGCTGGTTCGACATGTCCCCGTTATAGAACCGCGTGACGCTGAAAGGGGTCATAATCCCCTGCACCGCCCGGTAGGCATCGTAGAGCTCGTCTTCGGTATTGCGCTCTTTGTCGGTTGGGTCGCGCCAGGAAAAACTCTTCTTGAGGGGCAGGTGAGTGCTCGAGTCGATGTCCAGGGTCACGCCCTGATTCCGGGCGTTCAAAATGCTCACCTGATCGGCCGGCTTGTTGCCCGCGACCGAAGGCCCGTTGTAAAACAGCGCCACTCCAGGCTCGCTCAGCCAGCGGCGGATGATCCAGTCCAAGGAGAACTGGCGGCGCCTGAGAACGTCGGCCAGATCCTTGGGGTCGGCCGCGTGCGTGCCCTTGTAGGTGATCTCGTAGCCCTCGCTGCCGTTGAACAGCTCGATGACGTCGCGTTTCTTGGTGAGTTCGATGCGGTCCTTGTCGGGATACTTGTAGAAACGCCAGAACACGATGCCCAGGCTGTTGGCCTGACCATGATAGAAGCTGTACGTCCGGCCTTCCTGCGAGATGTCTTCGATCGAAAGATAGGCTTGCCCTCCTAGGGCCTGAACCATCTGATCGAGCAGAGCCTTGGCCTTATGGGGGTTGTCCTGATCGACGGGAATCGACTGCGCGAACGCAGCCGGTGATCCGCCCCCGGAGAACGGGAGCACGGCCAGGAGAATGGAAAATAGCACAAGAGACTTCATGCTTTCTGGTTGGTGCGACGCCCTGCGAACAAATTGTAGCTGCTTTTGCACAACCTCCGTGCTTGGATGCGGCCTGACCCGCGCCTGGTGTCCGGGGATGGGCTCGCGGGGCCAGTTTTCAGGCCTTTTATCCCACCAAGACCGCCCCCCCGTTCACGTTGAAGATTTCCCCGGTGATGAATCCCGCATGCTCGGTGCATAGGAACAGAACCGGGGCTGCGATTTCCTCGGGCTGCGCCACGCGCCCCAGAGGAATCTTGCGCAAGACCTCTTCCCGCGTCGCCTGATCGCGCAAAATCGGCGCCGACATGTCGGTATCGACCCAACCGGGCGCAACGCAATTGACATAGATGGCATCCGGCGCCAGCTCGGTCGAGAGCCCTTTGACCAAACTGATGAGCGCGCCTTTGGTCGCGGCATAGTCGGCGTGAAATGCTTCCCCGCGCTGCCCCGCGGTCGAGCTGAGGAGCACCATGTGCCCCGCGGCGGCTCCCCGTTTCTCCTGCTTTTTCATCTGCGCCACGGCGGGTTTGATCAGCGCGAACACACTGTCCAGATTGACCGCGACGGTTTGCCGCCACTGGGCATCGCTCATCTGCTCGATGGGAACGTCTTGCCGCGGCCACACCCCGTGATTGGCCACCAGAATATCGAGGCGCCCAAAGCGCCGGACGGCGGCGGTCACCAGTTCGCGCGGGGATTCGAGACCGGAAAGATCGGAGGCCAGGGCCGCGCAATTTTCTGCTCCGAGTTCGGCGACGAGCTGGTCGGCTTTTTCGCGGGCCTTCTCGTAGCTGAACAGAACCCGTGCGCCCGCCTCGACGAACATCCGAACCGTGGCCCGCCCGATGCCCCGCGAACCACCGGTCACCAGTGCAACCTTGCCCGAGAGTGAAAGCTGCATGAGGGATAGTCTGAAGGGTCAGACTCCCAACATGCAAGCCGGCGGGCCGGCTCACGCAGCCATTGGACCGGGTAGGAAAGATGGAATCGCTAGGAGAGTTTGACGGGACAGGAAATCGAGGGGGGGGCGAGTCGGGTGGCCGCGGGCTAATTTCCGAGCGTCCGGGAAGCCTTTTCGAGCTTCAATTCCCGCATCAGAATCCGCACCAGCATACCGTCGTAGCGGATGCCGCTCAGCTTCTCGAGCTCCGCCAACGCTTGCTCGCCGCTCTTTGAGGGGGCGAAGGAGCGCTCCGTGGTCATGTTGGCGAAAGCGTCGGCGACGGCCAGGATGCGAGCCCCGAGCGGAATCTGTTCGCCGCGCAAACCGTCCGTGTACCCGGTCCCGTCAAAGGCCTCATGGTGGTGCTCGACGGCCTGGCGCAGGGCCTCGCTGTCGGGCAGAGTTCCGAGGATCTCGGCGCCCACGTGGGCGTGCATTTTGATCAAGTAAAACTCCTCTTCGCTCAAAGGGCCGCTCTTGTTCAGGATGCGCTCCGGCACAAAAATCTTCCCCACATCGTGCACCCGCGCCGCGTACCCAAGGTCCGCGACCTCCTCCCGCGACAAGCCCAGGGCGCTCGCGATGACTTCCGCGTACCGCGCCACCAGCTCGCCATGCCCGGAGGCATGCGCCTCGCGGGATTCGGCGGCGTGCGCCAAAGTTTCGATGGAATCCCGCAGCAGCTTGAAGCTGCCATCCTCGCCGCCGCTCAGTTTCTTGAGGGTAGTCTTCAGCTCCTCGAGATGCTCAGGTCCGGTGTGCTCGCGCTGCAGAAAGCCCTCAATGTAGCCGGAAACCAGCTGGCGCTGCACCGCCACGCCCTCATCTTCGCCAACTTCCTCGGCCGTTGAAACCCGGTCCCCGCCGGCGCGCTTCGAGACATACATGCCGGCGTCGGCCACGCGGATCAATTCCTCCGCCGAAAAACCGTGCACCGGAAAACTGGCCACGCCAAAGCTGCCGGTGATGTGATGTTCGCTCAGCATGGTGTCGGTCGCGAGCCACACGCGCAAGCGTTCGGCCAGAGCCTGCGCCTGCTCGATTCCGGTTTCCGGCATCAGAATGATGAACTCGTCCCCGCCGTAGCGGGCCACCACGTTCGACTGCCGGCACTTTTGTTCGAGCAGACGGCCCACCCGCGCCAGCACCAGATCGCCTTCCAGATGGCCCAGGGTGTCGTTGACCCCCTTGAATTTGTCCAGATCCACCAGCACCACCGAAAACGGGCGCCCAGAGCGCGAAGCCCGCTTCCACTCCGAAGATAGCGCTTCCCAGAAAAAGCGGCGGGTCTTGATCCCGGTCAGCCCGTCGGTGATGGACTGCTGCTGCAGTTTCTGGAAGACGAACGAATTGTGCAGCGCCGTCGCCAGCAGGTCGGCCAGCGTGCTCATGATCAGCACGTCTTGCGGGGAGAAAGCGTCCTCATGCTGGCTCTCGACGTTGAGCACGCCCAACAAAGTGTCGCCATAGGTAATCGGAATGCACAACACCGCCCGCGACTGCGGCAGCACGCCCTGCAGAGGCCCATCGCCCGAGGTCTGCACCAGCGCGGTCTCTCCGGTCCGCGCCACCCGGCCGAGAATTCCCGTCCCGAGAGGGATCCGCTTGCCTAGCGCCTGAGTGGTGATGCCGGCCTCGGCCCGAATCTCGATGTCCTTGCTGGCATAGTCCAGAATGCCGATCCCGATGTGATCGAAGCGGAAGGTCTTTTGAATCTCAGCCACGATATCGGCCAACATTTGCTCGGAGTCCTCGCTCGAGATGGCCGTCTTCGAAATATTGTTGAGAAACGAAAACTGGCGCGACCGCCGCTGTTCCTCGGCGAACAAGCGGGCATTTTCGACCGCCACGGAAACCTGTCCGGCTGCAGTCTGCATCACTTCGAGGTCGCGGGGCTCAAACACGTACTCGCGCTCGGTATTCATGGCCACCATGACCCCGGCGGGCCGGCCGGCCAAAAGAATGGGCGCGCCGCAGAAACACTTGGCCGGCGTCCCCGCCACCAGGGTGACGCCCAGGCGCTCCCGCGCCTTCTCCAAGTCGGAGCGGATCAGGAGCGGCTGTCCGGTACGGATGATGTATTCGGTGAGACCGTTGGCCACCTTGCGCGAACGCTTGGGCATCACTTCGCCCTTCTCGACTTCCAGCTCAAAGCGGATGGCCTCGCCTTCCTGAAAGGCGATGTAGAAGTTGCTGGTGTCAAAAATCTGTCCCAGCTCTTGCTGCACCGCGCGCAAGACTTCGTCTTGATCGAGGCGCGAACTGATCGCCTGCCCGATCTCGGTGAGCAGTTCGTATTCCTTGGTCCGGCGCTGGGCATCGTGCATGACCACGTAGTTCTCGAGGGTCAGCCCAATCTGCAGCGCCAAGCCGGTCAGCATTTGCCGGTTGGAAGATCCAAACAGGCGACGCTCGGACTGGGGAAACAGAATCACGCCAAAGTTATGCTCCCGCGTCTGCAGGCTGACCGCGGTCAGGTGGCGAATGCTTTCTTCCCCGAGAACCTTGCGGAACTGTTCAAACAGGCTGCCGGGGAACGCGGGCAGAGGTTCGGACATGTCGCTCACGTTGCGGAAGCTGACAAAGCCTCCCCGCCGGTAAGTGAGTTCGCAGAGATACTCTCCGGCCCCGGTCGTTTCCATCCTCTTCACAAAGTCCGCGGAATACCCGCGGTGCACCGAGGGCAGAATCGTGCGCCAGCGTTCCGACATACAGATCAAGGCTCGGCCGGTCGGCAGGGGAGCAATGAGGCGATCGAGAACGTTCTGCATGCTCGGCCCCAGATCCTCAGCCGTCAGCAGGCGCCGGGCATCCACCCCCAAGGTCGAGAAGGCAAGCGCATTTTCCTGCACCGCATTGCGCTCGTTCTCAAACAGCACCATCACCATGGCGATACCGAGCAGCATCTGCGGCACCGGACCGAGCAAGGAACCCGCCGTGCCGAAGATTTCGACGAAGGGGCTGCGGAACTGCCCAAACGTCATCAGCACCGCCCACAGCGCCAGCGAGATGGCCAGCAGGCTGAAAGCTCCGGAGTTTTTCCGTTGGCCGAAGATGTAGAAAGACGCAGAACAATACAGCAGGACCGCCGCCAGACCCACTTCCAGCCGGAGATGGGAATGGGGAAGCAGGGCGGAGCCGAGCCAACCCCGGGCGAATTGCGGCCCATGATTCCAGAAGACCGCAACCACACCCGCCACGGCCAGCGCCAGGTCATACCAGCGCAGCCGGAATTTCCCCCACATCAGGCGAGTGGAGACGAAGATACACAGCGCCATAGCCACTAACAGAAGCGAGGCGGCCACCGACAGGAGTGCAGAAGGTCCCCGGATGGCTGCCCAGGCGTTCAGCGCATAGTGCAGGGTGTAGGCCGCCCAGCCGAGCTCCCAGGCAAGAAAGTATGCCCTCCTGCTTTGTTCGTAAAGGTAAGTAAAGACGAGGAAGAGCAGCAGGGCCACAACGCCCGGTACGATGACCATGCTGATTGTGAGGCTGCTCATGACGCCGAAAAACAGCTTTCCGCCTCCCGACAGAGGGGCTCATTCAGTGCTTGGGGGATTGCTATCAATGCTTTCACAGGAACCCGGCCAACACAACAGTTTTTCGGCACCCGAGGAGCACCGTCGGTTTCGCCCGCCGCGATGATTGCCTCGACATCTGCTATCGTTCGGTTGCCGCAGGAGTTCCACTTCATGAGATTCGCGGACCCGGCGGGTCGCACCCGCGAGCCCAAGTACGAACGTAACCTCAGATCCCGGGCAGCGGCCTTCGACCGGTTTCGCCGCGGGCTGAGGTGGCGCCAGACGAAGACCGGTTGCTTGACGGTGCTTTTCCGCTAACCGTAACATCGGGAATGGACTTAGCCGACATGCCTGATTCATCTGCGGCCCCACCCCGTCCGCCGACCCCTGGTCCCCGGGTTCGCTTTGCTCCTTCGCCTACCGGGTATCTGCACGTCGGGGGCGCCCGTACCGCATTATTCAACTGGCTCTTTGCCCGGCATCACGGCGGAACCCTGGTCCTGCGCATCGAAGACACCGACCTTGAGCGCTCGACCAGTGAGATGGTGGAGGGCATCCTCGAAGGCATGCGATGGCTTGGCCTCGACTGGGATGAAGGCCCCTACTACCAAACCGAGCGCAGGCAGATTTACGCTCAGACGGCCGCCAAACTGGTGGCGGCGCGCCGCGCCTATTACTGTTTCTGCACCAAAGAAGAACTGGAGGAGCGGCGGGCCCGGGCCGCGGCCGAGGGGCGTCCCCCGAAATATGACGGGACTTGCCGCCGGATTTCGGCCGAAGAAGCGGCCGGGCGGCGCGCGAGCGGCGCGCCCGCCGCGGTGCGATTCGCCGTCCCGGAATCGGGCAGCACCAGCTTCGGCGACGCCGTCCTCGGCCGCGTGGAATTCGCCAACCGCGAACTCGAGGATTTCGTGCTCGTGCGCTCCGACGGCGGCCCGACTTACCACCTGAGCGTGGTCGCCGATGACCTGGACATGCGGATAACGCATATCATCCGGGGCGCCGACCACGTCTCGAACACTCCCAAGCAGGTCCTGCTCTACCAAGCGCTGGGCGCCCCTTTGCCGGTGTTCGCCCATGTGCCGCTGATCCTCGGCCCGGACAAGACTCGTCTCAGCAAGCGCCACGGTGCCACGAGCGTCATGGCATACGGCGGCGAAGGCATTGTGTCCGAGGCGATGCGGAATTTTCTCGCCCTGCTCGGCTGGACTCCGCCCGAGGGCACCCCCGAGATCTTGGGCGACGGAGAGTTGATCCGGCTTTTCTCGCTCGATGCCATCTCCCGTTCAAACGCCGTCTTCGATCGCGCCAAGCTGGACTGGTTCAACAGCGAGTACATCCGTGCCTATCCCGCGGAGAAGCTCCTCCCGCTCATCGAGCGAGAGTGGGAAAGGGCAGGCGTGACGCCGGAGCGCACCGACCGAGCTTGGTTGCTCTCGACCGTGGACCTGCTCAAGAGCCGCGCCCGCAGCCTGCAGGATTTCGCGACCTCGTTCCGCGCCTTTTTCACCGACAGCTTTCAGCCGGATCCGGCAGCGGTCGAGAAATTCCTGAAGGACGATCCCATCCGCCAGATGCTGGCCGAGCTGGGGGCACGCTATGCGGCATCGGGCAATGGATTCAGCGAGCAGGAGGCAGAAAAGGTGCTGCGCGACTTCGCCGCGGAAAAAAAAGTCAAGGCGGGCGTGCTGATCAACGGGGCGCGGGTCGCGTTGACCGGGCAAGGAGTCGCTCCCAGCCTGTTCGCAGTGATGGCCGCGCTGGGGAAAGAAAAGACGGTGGCCCGCCTGCAAGCGCCGACCCTTCTCTCCTCTTGAGCGAACCGCAGGCCCTGCCGATCGCGGCCTGCCCGAGGCTGCCGACGCCGCGCAGCCCCCCAAAAAAGAAGCGATCACCGGGGATTCCGGCGGGTCGGGGGTTGAGGATAGCGAGGCGCCAAGCTGGTTGGGCGGTTAGTTGTGCGCGTGCGGACTCTGAGCCGGATTTTTCTGCGGTGGCGGCGGGGCCTTCACAACTTTCACATTGAATGCGATCGGCAGCCGCTTGGGCGGGTAACAGGCCGCGTTGTCGCAGGCCTGGTATTTCAGCTGCCCGCGCACCGCATAGCTTCCCGGCAGCACGCTCGACAAGGCACGCATAGTCACCGACAAGCTGAACTCTCCGCTGTACACGCTCAGCTTCTGATCGGGAGCGAAGGGGAAACTCTCCTGCTCGCCGGCCGGATAACTGACCCGGCCAATGATGATGTCGGTCGGAGCGTCCAACTGAAGCACGGTCGGAATCAAATATTCTTCCGTGGGGGTGTTGGAGTTGACGTGAAAACCGCTGGCCACGCGAAAGCGCAAGTCCGCGGTGCCGAGGCTGCCCCGGAGGATCGAAACCGGCGGCGCCGGCAACATGTGCACCGAAGGGACTCTCGTTCCCTCCGGTTCCTGCCCGATCAGCGGTACAGACAGCAGCGCCACGAGCAGCGAAGTTTTCCTGAGCCGACTCAGCATCTGCGGACGGCTTCCTCTCCCGTTGCCGCCAATTCCTGTTCCCCGCTCATGCCCGGCGTCAATTGCCGCCCGTCGACGCTGTCGCGCCTTGGGCTTGCGTGGCCGGACCATCGCCCAGAGCTTTCTTTATTTCGTCCTCAATATCACTCCTGCTTTTCAAGCCAAAGACTTTGCCGGTCACCAGGCCATTGCGGTTGATAAAGAACGTCTCGGGAAGAAATCCGACCCCGCCGTAGTCGCTGGCCACCGCATCCCGCATCTTTTCTTCCCCCACCAGAATGGGGTAATCGATGTTCATATCCTTGGCGAACTTGGCAATGTCTTGGGTATCGGCGTCATCCATCGCGACGCCCACGATTTGCAGCCCCTGGGATCCGTACTGCTTTTGCATCTCGACAAACCAAGGCATCTCGATTTTGCAGGGCTCGCACCAGGTGGCCCAGAAATTAAGCAAGACAGCTTTGCCGCGAAAGTCGGAAAGGCGGACGGGCTTGCCTTCGAGGGATTGCAGGGTGAAGTCGTGCGCCATCTGGCCCGGCATCCTCGAGGCAGCGGCCGAGGCCGGACTCTCTGAACGCCGGGCCTTGTTGAAGCCGAACGCCAGCAGGAGGGCGACCCCCATGGCCAGCACAATCAGAACTACGGGATCACGTTTCACGCAAAGCTCCATTCACAGCGCGCGCCGGCTCAGAGAATGACCAGGATAAGGAATTCGAAAACCACACCAGCCCCGCCAGGCCATCCGCCATCGGAAGGGGGAAATTCAACATCGCAGCTCTATTCTACCTGACGGGGCGAAGCCCGAGCAGGGTCCCCGCCCCTTGATCACTTACCCGACTCTCGATCGGGGGCTCCGGGTCGCGTCATTGCCTTGGGCGGCTCGGCGACGGCTTTGCGAATGAATCCTGGCGGCACGATGGCGGTCAATACGGCGCGGTCGCCGTGTTGTTCCACTTTCAGGCTCGCGAAAAACTGCTTGACGTCGGCATCCGAAGTGGGCGTGGAAACCGCGTTTTCCGCGCTGTGAAAGATGTCGAGAAAGGTGCCCAGCTGCCCGGCCACATGCTTGGCCTCGTCCTCGTTGCCGGTATACGCCTCGGCCCGGAGGTGAACCGCGCCCAGGTAGCGCGCGGAAACCACCATGGCCGCCGGCTTAGAGAACAGCAGCGACAAGTCCGTGACCGGCGGTGACGCCTGGGTGGGATCAACTTTGAAAATCGCCCAAGCCAGGCTGGCGAGAGGAACGTGTTTATAGTATTGCCGCAGCAACTGCGGGCCGCCAAAGGGTGACGCCAGTTTGCGCGAGCGCTCGACGATCCCGCGAATCACCTGCGGGTCCGGGTGATTCGATGCCGCGACCGTATCCGGGCCAAGAATAGCGACCCGCAAGGTGCGTCCTTCGAGCGGGATCTCGTAGATGTCGACCGAACCGTCGCTCTCGGTCGAGCTCGAAATCTTGTGCAAATAGTCCCGCAGCTTGACCCCGTCAATTCGTCCGATAAACACCTCGGAGAACCGGGGCGCGGCGGGGCCCCCGACCGTGGACTCCGGCAGACTGGTCGGATAATGGATGGCAAAGGCGGCCTGGTCCAGATCGCGCTCGAACTGAAATCCGGTGGCCTGAATAAATTGCTCGTACTCCGGATCGTGCGGCACCGGCGGCAACTGGCCGGCAAAGTCGATCCGCCGGATCCATTTCAGGTTGATGTAGAAGAAGCCGTCCGCTCCCGGAAGCAGCCGCGCCGGTTCCGGAGGGGCGTGCTTGCGCAACACGACCACGAATGCGACCGCCGCTGCTACGAGCAGGACGGCCAGAGGAATAGGAAGGCGGCGTCGTATGCGCATGAAGTCGTAGCCGCTTCGGAAGAAACGCCCTTAACGGCCCCGAAGGCGGCCAAGGATAGCGCTCATGATACCACCCGGACGCGGCATATTCTTAAGAGCCGGCGCGATCGGAGACCCGCGCTCCCCCTCGGCCCCGCCTGCGCCGCTGACGGACGCGTTCTGCTTTTCGTTCCCGACTCTGTCGATTCTGAATCTGGGTTTCCGAATCCGGGTTTCCGGATCTGGGTTTCCGGATCTCGGCTCACGACTCCGGGTTCACGCCGCGAGCATGGCGTACACCACGACCCCGGTCACCGAGACATACAGCCAAATCGGGAAGGTAAAGCGCGCGATCTTCCGGTGCTCGGAAAATCGTCCCGTCAACGAGAAAAAGAATGTCGTAAGCACCATCGGCAACGCCACCACCGAGAGCAGCACGTGGCTCAGCAGAATACTCAAGTACACGGTGCGGATGGGCCCATGGCCGGGGAAATGGCTCTCTCCATGCAGGGCATGATTCACGATATAGCTGACCAGAAAGATTGAGGAGAAGACAAAGGCGGTCATCATCGAGGCTCGATGGGCCGCGATGTCGCGCTGGCGAATAAACCAGAAGCCAGTCACGAGCGCGATTGCGCTCAACCCATTCCATAGCGCATTCAGGGCCGGCAAAAACCGCAAATGGAGATGTTCGGCGTCCGCCGCCGGGTGAATATAGATCAGCCAGAGTAGAAACAGCGTGGCCAGCCCGCTGATCGTGAGAATGGCGGCAACCGCCTTCTGGTTCGATGCTCCGACTTGCATGCTTCTCCGCAAAATGCTCCCTGCGTCTCGGGTAGGGTCGCAGGCCTGGTCGCAGGCCATGGTCTCGGACCCTAGTCTTGGGTCCTGGTTCCCGCCTTCGACAACGCAGAATTATACGTCGCGGGGCGGCTGGACCGACGGTCGAAGGGGATTTGTGGTTCGTGGGGTGGGTGGCCGAAGGCTCGGTTTCGCTGGTGGCTGGAACCGGTTGCACCCAAAGTGCCGTTATGGTAACTTTTAGAATTGTCCCGGACATCAGGAAGGGATCATAGGGAGCAGACCGTGCTCGCAAGGGCCGCTGTCTCCAAACTGCTGGCGTAGCTCAGCTGGTAGAGCATCTGATTTGTAATCAGAGGGTCAGGGGTTCAAATCCCTTCGCCAGCTCCAGCATTGGTTCCGGAACGCAGAGCAATTGCGCGGCGCAGTCGGCACAACAGATTTTTTCCCAGAGCACTCCATAAGGAATTTTTCCAAATGTGGTGTTTTGCGCGACCGGTTTTTCGCGCGCATGGTGTCTTCGTGTTTTGGGGACAGCCCGTTGCCACACGACCCTCCGCGCAGGTGCAAGTCCCGGCGAAGCTCGCGGAGCCTGACGGGGAACGACCGCAGGCTCGGCGTTTTTGCACAGGTGGGTGAGTGGTTAAAGCCGGCAGACTGTAAATCTGCTCCTCCTTGCGAGGTACGAAGGTTCGAATCCTTCCCTGTGCACCAGTAACTCTTGGGCCCCGGGAGAGTGCTGGGGCGGTGACGGCAGTTGAGCATCAATCGAAAGTTCGCGCTGGCGGTAGCAGCCTATGTCGTGCTCGGGTTGCTGGCATGGCAAACCCTGTCGAGCGAGCCGATTCGGATGTTCGATCTGGAATTCAGCCTGCGGACCGCCACGCTGTTCATTGTCGGGTTGTTCGCTTTGCGGACGCTGTTGTATTTCTGGCGAGTGAGAATCGACGACGCCAGGGCAGAAGAAGCGCAGGGGAAGCGCGCCAGTGCCGCAGAACAGCAGTGAGACGTTGCCCGGTCGAAGCATTCGCCGATGTAGCTCAGTTGGTAGAGCACTCCCTTGGTAAGGGAGAGGTCACCAGTTCAATCCTGGTCATCGGCTCCAGAGTTTAGAGATAGAGATTAAGAGATTAGAGATAAGAGATTAGAGATAGAGATAGAGATAGAGATGATGATGCAGGGTGTGGTTTTAGGCTGAGGGCTGACGGCGGATGCTGACAGCTGATTTACGGGCGGGAGTAACTCAGTGGTAGAGTCACAGCCTTCCAAGCTGTTGGTCGCGGGTTCGATTCCCGTCTCCCGCTCCATGGTTCTTGATCGCGATTCGGCACAGGTCGGTGACGTGGCGGGATTTGAACAAGCTCCGGTCAAAGTTGAGCGAGAAAAGGAATTCGAGGAACTGAAGGGCGCGATCCGCCGCGCTCTCGCCCCGGAAACGGCTGACAAATTTCTCCGGCAGATGCGGAGCAGCGGGCTCAGGATTCGTGATCTAGAAGGAGTCCTGGCGAAACGGGTGCTGGAGAAGCTGGACAAGGCCTGGGCGAAGTCGTCCGCGAGCGGACAAGACTTGTATCGATCGCTGACGGCTTCAGACCAAGGCCAGATGCGCGAGTTTTATCTCTCCCAGGTGGAAGAGGTAAAGCCGGAGTTCCGGACCAAGTTCCAAAAGCTGTACCGGTATTACTAGCAGCAGCGCCGGCGTCTCGCCGGCCCCGGTTGCGGGCCCAGCCCGCCGGTGTTTTTCAAGGGAGTCAGATCGCGCGGTTGGTCTCGAGTGGTTTCGAGCGATCCCGCGTCACAGCCGGCGGGACGCCGGCGCTACAAAGGAAGATAGAGAAATGGCGAAAGAGAAATTTGATCGTAATAAGCCGCACTGCAACGTGGGAACGATCGGTCACATTGACCACGGGAAGACGACGCTGACGGCGGCCATCACGAAGGTGTTGCAGAAGCACAACCCGAAGATCGTGTTTCGGTCGTTTGATTCGATCGA
>PKYX01000055.1 GCA_003132825.1 Acidobacteriaceae bacterium | reverse complement strand
TACGGTGTTTCGCTCAGGCGCGCCGGAACTCGGCGGCTCACTCTCACTCAATCGCGACTCTGCGGCTTATAATGCCGAGAGCCGGGCGCGGGCGGGACAAGAATGGATTTGGGTACCGACCCCGGCTTGTGACCAAATAGCGATGCTCGGAGGCTCCAATGACGCGGAAGGTCATCGTCGTATTGGCAGTGGCGCTAGCGAGTCTCGGCGGATCCCTGGCGCAGAACAATCTAGGAGCGCCGCATGGAGATGTGTCGCAGACGTTGCGGGATCTTGAGAACAGATGGGTGGAGGCGTTGGTAAAAGCCGATACCACCAAGCTCGACCAGATCCTGGTTAATACGTACGTTGACACGGACGAAGAAGGGAACCGGACTGACAAGCGCGATCTCGTTGTGGCGCTGAAGTCAGGCGATCTGAAGATGGCCTCGATAAAGCTGTCCGATATGCAGGTGCGCACCTACGGCGACTCGGCGGTGGTAACCGGTGCGGCAGTGCAAACCGGTGCATTCAAGGGTCAATCCTTTGTGCCCAGGATAGTGTTCACCGACACCTTTGTATTGCAGAAGGGGAGGTGGAGAGCGGTTGCGTCACATCGATCGGCCGTGCACAGTCAATGAATTTTGCCCGGCCTTTTGTTTGGCCAGCGCTCGCCCAGAGACTTCCCTACTGTTGGTGAGGCGGAGCGGCCATAAAGCGAAAATCTCCTACGCGTGCTCTCCACAACTTCTGGAGGCTGCTATTCGTTGTGCTTCACAGCGTCCCAGCCATACTCATACGCGGACTCAACCAGCGCCAGAGTAGATCGATCTCTCTCGCCACGCAGCATCATCAACATACGTCAAATCAAACCCATTTTCATCCTTCGTTGTGGGCCTGAAAGGACCATGNNCGCGCCGGAATGTAGCAAGCCAGCAGCGCTGCTCCCACGAGGAGCAGTGTCACACCCCCGAAAGTCAGCGGATCGGTAGCCGTCACGCCAAAAAGCAGCGACTCCACGGCGCGCGTCAGGGCCAGCGAACCGGTAATCCCAATCGCCACCCCGATGAAGATCGTGCGCAGCCCCTGGCCCAAGATCATCCTGAGAACGGCGCCCGTGGTCGCCCCGAGAGCGACACGCACGCCAATTTCCCGCGTGCGGCGGCTGACCGAATAGGCCATCACGCCAAACACCCCTGTCGTTGCGAGCAGCAGCGCGGTGATTCCGAAGAATCCGATGAGAATGACGTTGAATTTCCGCGAGCCCAACGAAGCGGAATACACTTGCGAAAACGTCCGGAACCTCGCCGGAATCTCAGGGTTGAGGTCGTGCAGGATGCCTCGCGCTGCCGAAGCTACGCTCCGCGCGTCGGCATCACTCAGCATGGTTACGGTGATCGCCGGGCTCGGCCGCTGGAACAAATTCACGTAAACCGTCGGACGCGGCGGCGCATCGAGTCCATATTCGTGAGTGTCGCCCACAATCCCAACGATGGTCAGCAAACGCAAGTCGCCATCCATGTTTCCAAACTCAATCGTATGGCCGATCGAGTCCTGATTTGGCCACCGGTCGCGGGCCAGCGATTCGCTGATCACGGCAGCGTGCGGAGAATTCGCGCCGTCGCGCTGGTCAAAGATTCGCCCTCGAATCAGCCGAATTCCGAGAGCCTGGAAGTATCCGTCCGTGGCGACGCAGAAGTCCGCATAGCCAACCCGCTCTTTTTGCTGGAACAGCGCACCCAGACTGTCCGTGGTCTTCGGAGTTTCATTCTGCGTCATAAGCAGAAACATCCCATCCGGAAGTCCGCCATCCATTGGCAGACCGCTGGTCGCGCCAACCTTGCGCACGCCCGGAATTTGTTTGAGCCGGTCGATCAGGTTAGAAAAGAAAATTGCCTGGCCTGCCTTTGCTTTGGGATCCTCCACCCAAGGAAGCGAGACGTCCATGGTGACAATTTTGTCCACGCGGAACCCGGGATCCACTGCAAGCACCTTCATGAGACTGCGCTCGAGCAATCCGGCTCCCACCACGAGAACCAGCGTGATGGCGATCTGTGCCGCCACGATTCCCTGGCCAATGCGCTGGCTGCTTTGAGAACCCGCTTGTCCGCGCCCGCCTTCCCCGAGGCCCGCGCGCACATTGCCAGAAGTCGCCCGCAAGGCGGTGAACACTCCGAGTCCCGCGGCGACTGCGGTCGAAAGCAGGAAGGCGAACAGAAGGACTGGAATATTGATGGAGACGCTGTCTAATCGCGGCAGATCTGCCGGTGCCAGCGCGACCAATCCCGCCACGCCTGAGAAGGCTCCCAGAACGCCGAGGCCGCCACCGACCAGCGAAAGCAGGAACGCATCGGTAAGAAATTGACGAATCAAACGCCCGCGCGTCGCACCGAGCGCGCTGCGAATGGCGAGCTCACGCTGTCTCACCGAGGCCTGCGCGAGTAGCAGGTTGGCGACATTTGCGCACGCAACTAGGAGAAGAAATCCCACCGCTCCGAGGAGGATCAGCAGCGCCGGGCGAGCTTTGCCGGTGATCGAGTCCTGCAGCGGGACGACAATTCCATCTTTGAGGAGATAATCGTTCTGCTCGCTTGAGCTATCGTGAATGCGACGCGCGATCGCACTGATGTCCCGGTTCGCTTGCTCGACCGTCACCCCGTCTCGGAGGCGCCCGACTGCATTGTAGTTATGCGAGGTCCGGCTCGGATTTTCGCCGTCAAGATCGGCTGGCACCCACAAGCCCGCGTTTGGCGGGAACTGGAACCGGTCGGGAAGCACGCCAATAACGGAGAACACCGCATGATCAATTTTCAGGCGCGATCGCGAAAGGTCCGGAGGCGATCCGAGATCCTGCTTCCAATATCCATAACTGACCAGAGCGACTGGAGCGGCGCCTTTCTTCGCGTCCGCGGCGCTGAAATCTCGCCCGATGATCGGCTGAACCCGGAAGACCTTCAAAAAGTCGGGTGAGACATTGGCAACCAGCGAGCGGGTCGGCTGCGAAGCACCCGAAACGGACGCGATGTTATCACTGTATTTTGCAATCGCCTGGAAGCTGCGGCTTTGATCGCGAAAGTCGTCGAAG
>PKYX01000120.1:8099-10479 GCA_003132825.1 Acidobacteriaceae bacterium | reverse complement strand
GATCGTAACGGCCTGCGGCCCGGTCGCTACGTGGTGACCAATGACGATCTGGTGGTGGTGGCATCGGAGGCCGGGGTTCTCGACATCGAGCCGTCGCGAGTCAAGAGCAAAGGCCGCCTGCAGCCCGGCAAGATGTTTCTGGTGGACACGGTCGAAGGTCGCATCATCGCCGACAAGGAGATCAAGCAGAAACTGAGTTCCCGGCAGCCCTACGCACTGTGGCTGAAGGAAAAGCAGATCACCATGGACAAGCTGCCGGAGCCGTCGCGCGTGCAGGGCGGCAACCGCGAGACCATCTTGTGCCGTCAGCGCGCCTTCGGATATACCGACGAGGATCTGCGGATGATCCTCGAGCCCATGGGGGTGAAGGGCGAAGAACCCACGGGTTCGATGGGCACCGACACACCGCTGGCTTGTCTATCCGACCGTCCACAGCCGCTGTTCAACTATTTCAAGCAGTTGTTTGCNNCCGCCCATCGATCCCATCCGCGAAGAGATGGTCATGTCGCTGATCAGCTACATTGGCACCGAGCGCAACATTCTGGAAGAGACTTCAGACAACTGCCACACGCTGAAGATGCCGCATCCTATCCTTACCAATCGGGTGCTCGAGAAGTTGCGCCGGGTTTCGACCGGAGACTTGCTGGCTACGACGCTCTCGACTTTGTACCGCGCGGCCGACGGCGAGGCGGGATTGAAGACGGCGCTTGATGAACTGGGGCGCCGGGCGTCGCTGGCGGTGAAAAACGGATATACGCTGCTCATCCTTTCGGACCGCGGCGTGGACAAGGACTACGCTCCCATCCCCAGCCTGCTGGCGTTGGCCGCGGTGCACAATCTGCTGGTGCGGGAGGAGACTCGCACCCAGGTGGCGCTCATCATCGAGTCTGGCGAGCCGCGCGAGGTCATGCACTTCGCGCTCTTGATCGGCTACGGAGCGAGCGCGGTGAATCCGTATCTGGCGATTGAGACCCTGGAAGACCTGGGCTGGCGGGGCTATCTGCCCGAAGGCCTGAACCCCGAAGTCGCGGTCAAGAACTTCATCAAGGCCATCAATAAAGGATTGCTGAAGACTTTCTCCAAGATGGGGATCTCCACGCTGCAGAGCTATCGCGGGGCGCAGGTGTTTGAGGCGATTGGTCTCAGCAAAGAACTGGTGGATGCCTATTTCGCGGGCACGACTTCGCGTCTGGAGGGAGTCGGCCTGGGTGTGCTGGCGCGCGAAGCCCAGATGAAGCATGAGTTTGCCTTCCTCCCGCTTACCGAATCCGATACCGAACTTGCGGTCGGAGGAAGCTATCACTACCGCATCAACGGCGAATATCACCTGCTGAATCCTCTGACCATCAGCAAGCTGCAGCATGCGGTGCGGCAATCGAGCTTTGCCACTTTCCAGGAGTACACCGAACTGATTGACCAGCAGAGCCAGAACATGGCGACGCTGCGCAGCCTGATGAAGATCAAGAAGGCCAAAAAGCCCGTTCCCATCGAGGAAGTGGAGCCTGCCAAAGAGATCGTGAAGCGCTTTACCACCGGGGCCATGTCGTTCGGCTCGATCAGCAAGGAGGCGCACGAGACTCTGGCTATCGCCATGAACCGGATCGGCGGAATGTCGAATACCGGCGAGGGTGGCGAAGACGAAGAGCGTTACAAGCGGGACGCCAACGGAGACTGGCGGCGCAGCGCGGTCAAGCAGGTAGCCTCGGCGCGCTTCGGCGTGACTGCGAATTACCTGGTCAACGCAGCGGAGCTGCAAATCAAGATGGCGCAGGGCGCGAAACCCGGGGAAGGCGGTCAGCTTCCCGGCCACAAGGTGGATGACGTGATCGCGCGTCTGCGGCATTCCATTCCCGGCGTGGGATTGATTTCGCCGCCGCCGCACCACGANNCACGACATCTATTCGATCGAAGATCTGGCACAACTGATCTATGACTTGAAGAACGTCAACCCCCAGGCCCGGATCGCGGTAAAGCTGGTGTCCGAGATCGGAGTGGGCACGGTGGCCGCCGGCGTGGCCAAGGCGCACGCCGATGTTGTGCTCATCAGCGGCGACAGCGGCGGTACCGGCGCATCTCCCTGGAGTTCGATCAAGCATGCCGGCGTTCCCTGGGAACTCGGCCTGGCGGAAACCCAGCAGGTTTTGCTGATGAACGACCTGCGCAGCCGCATCCGCGTGCAAACCGACGGCAAGCTGCAAACCGGGCGCGATGTCGTGATCGCCGCGCTTCTGGGCGCGGAAGAATTCGGCTTCGCCACCACGCCCCTGATCACCCTGGGCTGCATCATGCTGCGCAAGTGCCACCTCAACACCTGTTCGGTCGGCATTGCCACGCAGGATCCCGAACTGCGCAAGCAGTTCCAGGGCCAGCCCGAGCACGT
>PKYX01000120.1:3022-8019 GCA_003132825.1 Acidobacteriaceae bacterium | reverse complement strand
CAGGATCACGGGCTGCAACAGGCTCTCGACCATGCCCTGATCAAGCAATCTCGGGCCGCGCTCGAGAATCGCTCGCCGGTCGAGATCGAACTTCCGGTTCGCAACGTGCACCGCACCGTGGGCGCAATGCTGAGCGGTGAAATTGCCCGCCGCTACGGTTCCGAGGGATTGCCGGACGATACCATCCGCGTCCGCCTGTCCGGCTCGGCGGGGCAAAGCTTTGGAGCGTTCCTAGCGAAGGGGGTCACCCTGACGCTTGCGGGCGAAGCCAATGACTACGTGGGCAAAGGGCTCTCGGGCGGTCGTCTGGTGATTTTTCCGCCTGCCGGCTCGCGCTTTGCGGCGGAAGAAAACATTTTGATCGGCAACGTGGCCCTCTACGGAGCGACCAGCGGGGAAGCGTTTTTCAACGGGGTGGCGGGGGAACGCTTTGCCGTGCGCAACTCCGGCGCAACTGCGGTGGTCGAAGGCGTCGGCGACCATGGCTGCGAATACATGACCAACGGTATGGTGGTTGTGCTCGGATCCTGCGGCCGCAATTTTGCCGCCGGCATGAGTGGCGGCATTGCCTACGTTTTGGATGACCGCGCCGAGTTTACCGAAGAGCGCTGCAATCTGGGCTCGGTCGATCTCGAACCCCTGATCGAAACCGAGGACATACAGTTGGTCAAAGACTTGATCGAGCGTCATCTGGCGCTGACCGGCAGCCGCCGCGCCCGCAAGATTCTCGACAGCTGGGCGGATATGCTGCCTCGCTTCATCAAGATTTACCCGCACGAATTCAAGCGCGTGCTGGGAGTGGCCCGTGTCCAGCAACCCTACATCCCCGGCCAGATTGTCGTGCCCATGGCGGTCGAGCAGGTGACCCATGGGTAAGGCCACCGGCTTCATGGAATTTCCCCGAGAACACGCCGCCCGCCGCCCGGTCGCCGAGCGGGTCAACGACTGGTTTGAAATCTACCAGGACTTCCCCGAGGAAAAGCTGCGCCACCAGGGCGCGCGCTGCATGGATTGCGGNNGTCCCTTTCTGCCACACCGGCTGCCCGGTCAACAACCTGATCCCCGACTGGAACGACTTGGTCTATCACGGACGCTGGAAAGAAGCCGTCCGGCAGTTGCATTCGACCAACAATTTCCCGGAGTTCACCGGCCGCATTTGCCCCGCTCCCTGCGAGGCCGCCTGCGTGCTCGGCATCAACGAGCCCGCGGTCACCATCAAGCAAATTGAGAAAAACATTGTCGAACGCGGCTTCCAGGAAGGCTGGATCCGTCCCGAGCCGCCGAAATTCCGCACCGGCAAGAAGATTGCCGTCGTCGGCTCCGGCCCCGCTGGCCTGGCCGCCGCGCAACAACTGAACCGCGCCGGACACTGGGTGACGGTGTACGAGAAAGCCGACCGCATCGGTGGCCTGCTGCGTTACGGCATCCCCGAGTTCAAGATGGAAAAGCGGGTGCTCGACCGGCGCCTCGAACAGATGAGCGGCGAGGGCGTAAAGTTTGTGACCAAAGCCCACGTTGGGCACAGCCTTCCCGTCGACGACCTGCAGCGCGAGTTCGACATTATCCTCCTGGCCGGAGGCTCCGAGCAGCCCCGCGATCTGAAAATTCCCGGGCGCGAGTTGAAGGGCATCCACTACGCTATGGAATTCCTGCCCCAGGGAAATAAACGTTGCGCCGGAGACCAGCTCGATCCGCAATTGGACATCCTGGCCGAAGGCAAGCACGCCGTCATCATTGGCGGCGGCGACACCGGCGCCGACTGCCTGGGCACCTGCCACCGCCAAAAGCCGCTCTCNNTGCAACTGCGGGTCGAAGGCGCGCATGAAGAAGGCGGGATTCGCGGTTGGAGTATCGCCACCACCAAGTTCACGGGCGACGAACAGGGCAACGTCAAGCAGTTGCACGCCGTCCGAGTCGGCCCTCCCCCCACATTTGAGCCGATTCCGGGTAGCGAATTCGCTCTCGATGCGGACCTGGTGCTGATCGCCATGGGCTTCCTCGGTCCGGTGCGCCGTGGCATGATCGAACAGCTGGGCGTAGCCCTCGATGCTCGCGGCAATGTAGCTGCCGGCGCCGACTATATGACCTCGGTTCCCGGAGTTTTCGCCGCCGGCGACATGCGTCGCGGGCAATCTCTCGTGGTATGGGCCATTGCCGAAGGCCGCAAGGCGGCCGAGTCCATCGACCGCTACCTGAAGCAGGCCAGCCGGGTCAATACCGTCATTCCCCGGGTGTCGGCGAGCCAGTCCGCGACCGCATAGGATTGCGTTCCGCCATTCTCTTTGAGCCCCGCGGCTTGGTCCGGTCAGCGAATCCATCTGCACGATCGCGCGCTCTCCGCGTAAACTAATTAGACTCCAAGCCAAAGGAAGCAAGCTTCGTGATTATCGGAGTTCCCAAAGAGAGCTATCCGGGGGAGCGGCGGGTGGCGCTGGTCCCGCTGGTCGTTCCTAACCTCATCAAGGCCGGTTTTGAAGTCGTCGTCGAAGCGGCCGCAGGAGTGGAGGCCGGGTACCTGGACGCGATTTACGCCGAAAAAGGCGCGAAGGTGCTCCCCGACCGCGCGGCCGTATTTGGGGCTGCGGACCTCATCGTTCAGGTCTTATGCTATGGCTCGAATGACGTGACCGGCGCGGCGGATGTTCCTCTGTTGCGTCGCGATCAGATTCTCATCGGATTCCTCCGTCCGTTTGGCTCGAAGGAGATAGTCCAGCAGATTGCCGAAACCGGCGTCACCTCGTTTTCGGTTGAGCTGGTCCCGCGCACTACGCGCGCGCAGAGCATGGACGCGCTTTCTTCGATGGGCACCATCTGCGGCTACAAGGCGGTCCTGATCGCCGCCGACACTCTCCCCAAGATTTTTCCCATGCTGACCACCGCCGCCGGGACCATCACGCCGGCCAGGGTGTTGGTGATTGGCGCCGGCGTCGCCGGTCTGCAGGCCATCGCCACGGCACGACGGTTGGGAGCGGTCGCCTCCGCCTACGACCTTCGCCCGGCCGCGAAAGAGCAAGTGCAGAGCCTGGGAGGCCGCTTCGTCGAGCTTCCCATCGAAGCCAAAGACGCCCAGGACGCGCGCGGCTATGGCCGAGCCCAGGACGAGACCTTCTACGCCCGCCAGCGCGAACTCCTCGGTCGCGTGGTGGCCGAGAGCGACGTAGTCATCGCGGCGGCTGTGATTCCCGGCAAGAAATCTCCGGTATTGGTTACCAAGGGGATGGTCGAGGCCATGGCGCCGGGTTCGGTGATTTTCGATTTGGCGGCCGAGCGCGGAGGAAACTGCGAACTGACCCGCGTGGGAGAAGTCATCGTCGAACACGGCGTCACCATCATTGGCCGCATTAACCTCGCGACCGAAGTCCCCTACCATGCCAGCCAAATGTACGCGCGCAACGTAACCGCGTTTCTTTTGCACTTGGTGAAAGATGGCAAACTGCAATTGGACCTGGAGGACGAAATCACGCGCGAGACCTTGGTGACCCAAGGCGGGGAAGTGGTCAATCAGCGGGTGCGGGAGTTCTTCGGGTTGCCGGTTCGATCAGGTGTCGGGACAACGAAAGTATGATTGGCGTTCTGGGCTTCGCTCAGAATGACAAAACAATGGAGAACCAGATGAGTTCAGCCATAATCAACGGTCTTTTCGTCTTCATGCTGGCGGCCTTTGTCGGAGTCGAAGTCATCCGCCGCGTTTCGCCCCTACTGCACACGCCGCTGATGTCGCTGACCAACGCACTCGACGCGATCGCGGTCGTCGGCGCCATCCTTTTAGTGGGCAGACACGAGAGCCGGCTTTCTTTCATACTGGGAATGCTGGCCGTCATCGCCGCCACCAGCAACGTCGTCGGCGGCTTCCTGATTACCGATCGCATGCTCAAGATGTTTAAGAGCAGCCGCCCCACAAAGTAACTGACCCGACCATGACCGACTTCGCCGGCAACCAGCAGATTATCGAGATCACCTACCTCGTCGCCAGCGCTCTGTTCATCCTTTCGCTCAAATGGATGAGCTCTCCGACGACCGCTCAGCGCGGCGTCCGCGCCGGTGAGGTTGGCATGGTCTTGGCGATCGGCGGAACCCTGCTCCACCGCGGCATCGTGGACTACCGGTCGATCGCTATCGCTCTAGTNNGGCACCGCCGAGTTCTATCTGCGGACGCCAAACGTCCCCCGCTTCATGATGTCGGTGCTCTCGATGGAAGTCATACTGGGTGCCCTCACCTTCACCGGCAGTCTGATGGCGGCCGGCAAACTGCAGGAAGTGTTGCCCCAGCGCCCGCTCACCTACAAGGGCCAAAATGTAGTCAACCTCTCGTTGCTAGCCCTGTCCGTGGCGGTTGCCGTCTATCTGGTGATCCACCCTGGGGCCCGGCAGCTGTTCCCGTTCATGCTTGGTATACCGCTGCTGTTCGGGGTGCTCATGATCGTGCCTATCGGCGGCGCGGACATGCCCACCGTCATTTCGCTGCTCAACTCCTACGCCGGACTTTCCGCCGCCGCCATGGGATTCGTGCTGGATAGCAAGCTGCTGATCGTCGCCGGTGCACTCGATGGCTCGTCCGGCCTCATCCTCTCCGTCATCATGTCGAAGGCCATGAACCGGTCGTTCGCCAACGTTCTGTTCGGAGCTTTCGGCCAGGTGCAGGGGGGGGCTGGGGCCACCCTGGAAGCTCGGCCGGTACACAGCGCCACCGCCGAGGAATCCGCCGCCATTCTGGCCGCCGCGAACAAGGTTGTGATCGTTCCCGGCTACGGCATGGCGGTAGCGCAGGCCCAACACAAGGTTCGCGAGCTGTTCGACGCGCTGAGCAAGCGCGGCGTCGATGTGCGCTTCGCCATCCATCCGGTCGCCGGCCGCATGCCCGGACACATGAACGTCCTGCTCGCCGAGGCGGACATCCCCTACGACCGCCTCATCGACATGGAGGACATCAACGGTGAATTCCCGCAAACCGACGTAGCTCTCGTCATCGGCGCCAACGACGTCACCAACCCCGCCGC
>PKYX01000120.1:0-3004 GCA_003132825.1 Acidobacteriaceae bacterium | reverse complement strand
TTCGCCGGCATCGACAACCCGCTCTACTATCTGGATAAAACACTGATGCTTTTCGGGGACGCGAAGTCTTTTGTGAATAATATTGTGCGAGAGCTGAGCGGGCCGCATGGGTAGTGGTAGCAGCTAGCGGCCACTTAGAATCATGATGGGACCACGACTCGCGAGGATCAAACTGCTTTTCTCGGGAATGTAGATTCCCGTGTCATTCTCATCCACCGGCGCAGCCACGAGCGATCGCGTGCACCCAATATCCCGACTCCGCATCGGCATCGGAATGCGTGCAAAACGAGGGCTTTGCCTTGGGTCTGGGAAGGTGTTCCCCGCACGCTGACCATCCGAAGTTTTAGAACCCACTTGGTAAAACTCTGGCGTATGGTTTCGTTATGGAGGTTTTAGGAACACAGGCGGCGATGATCGTCACTCGGTTTCCGCCGGCAGAAGTGGCCGCAAAGATTGCCGTGTCTTTGGGAATTGGCTTGCTCGTGGGGATTGAAAGGGAATGGTCCAACAAGGATCTAGGTGCGCGCACATTCGCATTGACCGCTCTCTTAGGCACGACGGGTGCTCTATTTGGGCCAGCGATGGCGATTGTGTCGCTCGTGGGAGTTTTTCTGATCGTGATTGCCACCAATGCGCGCAGCGTACTGGTTGACCGGTCTCTGGAAGCGACCACGTCCACGGCGTTGCTGGTGATTTTTGTTTTGGGGGCATTGGCCGGGCAAGGTCATCTGTTTACGCCCGTAGCGGCGGCGATCCTGATGACCATGCTCCTGGCATGGAAGGGAGAGCTACGTCGATTTGCCGGCGGTTTGCAGCCCGAGGAAATCCGAAGCGCGGTTCTTTTGGGATTGATCGGGTTAGTGGTCTACCCCGTACTGCCCGACAGGTTCATTGACAAATGGGAATTGATCAACCCGCGAGAAGCTTGGATAACGGTCATTATCATTGCCGGTATTGGGTTCGTGAACTACGTGCTGCTCAAGCGGTACGGCACCCGAGGCGTCTACGTAAGCGGTTTTCTTGGAGGGTTCGTCAACAGCAGCGCCGCGGCGCTCGAACTGGCAAAGCCAGTCGGAGCGGGAAGTACCGCCTCTGGGGTAGCACTTTCGGCGTTGCTGCTTACCATTGTGGCGATGTTTGTCCGTAACCTGATCATCCTCGCGCTCTTGTCGCCGACCGCGATCGCGACTGCAGCTGGGCCCCTACTTGTCATGTCCTTGGTGGCGCTCATCTTTGTGCGTCACGCCAGCCTCCAGGTTGACGGAGGGTCGAGGGAACTTCATCTTGAATCGCCGGTTTCTCTCCGACGTGTGCTGAGCTTCGCCCTACTGTTCTTGTTAATTCAGATCCTCTCCACACTAGGCCGGCGTTACTTGGGAAAGATCGGGTTCCTCGGAATCAGCGTGCTGGGAGGCTTGGTCAGCAGCGCCAGCACATCCGCGGCGGCTGCGAACATGGTCGGCCATCGTCAGATGCAACCGGGCGTTGCCTCCGAGGGAGTGGTACTAGCATCGGTCGCAAGCGCTTTGATCAATCTCCCCATCCTTTATCGCAACGCCAGGAATCCCGCCCTGTTGAAACGATTGGCCAGCGTCACCGTGCTGGTCGCGACTGCCGGCATTGCCGTCCTGGTCCTGCAGGAATACATCTGGAAGATAGGCAAGTAGTGTCGAGGATTCAATTGAGTCTGCAAATCCGCGGACGGTCGGGTTCAACCTGATTCGCCATGCTTCGGTTCGCACTGCAGAGACCCGCAAGTGAGCCGAGTGCACATGGGTGCTTTCAGAATCAGATTGGTGCTGCGGTCTTTCTGTCGGGTTCCGAAAGCCTAGGGAAAAACACGCCGTCATGTCACGCGTTCCCCCTCACTCGCTACCGCCTGCCCGTATGCGAATTCCTCCTCATCATTTAAGATAACCAAGCCTTCCGGCACGAGAATGATCACACTTTCCGATATCCACGCGGCTCTAGGCCGTATTCGCGAATCCATCTACGTTTCCCCCTGTGAGCCCTCCGAGACATTTTCGCAGCTCACCGGCAACACGATCTTTTTCAAGCTCGACAACCTGCAAAGGACCGGCGCCTTCAAAGAGCGCGGCGCGCTGAACAAGCTGCTGACCCTGACGGCGGAAGAACGCGCCTGCGGCGTGGTCGCCGCCTCCGCCGGGAACCACGCACAGGGACTGGCTTACCACGCCGGCCGCCACGGCATTCGTGCGCTCATTTGCATGCCGCTGACTACTCCATTGACCAAAGTTTCCGCGACCAAGGGCTTCGGCGCCGAGGTCGTTCTGCACGGCGCAAATTATGATGAAGCCTACGAGGAAGCCGTCCGCCGCAGCCAGAAAGACCACCTGACCTTCGTCCATGCCTTTGACGACGATGCCGTCATTGCCGGACAGGGCACGCTAGGCCTCGAAATCCTGCAGCAGCATCCCGACATCGAAGCCATCGTAGCGCCCATCGGCGGCGGCGGTTTGATCGGCGGGGTGGCCTGTGCGGTCAAGGAAACCAATCCCAAGGTTCAGGTCTTTGGGGTACAGCCGGCAAAGCTTCCTTCCATGCAAGCGGCGCTGGACGCGGGCAAGCCCGTCACCATCAGTTCGGCCGTGACCATTGCGGACGGCATTGCCGTGCGACGCTGCGGGGACCGCACTTTGCCCCTGGTGCAGAAGTACGTCGACCAAATTGTCACCGTCGATGACGAAGAAATCGCCAACGCGATCCTGCTGCTGCTGGAACGCGAAAAGACGCTGGCCGAAGGCGCCGGCGCGGCGGCCATTGCCGCGCTGCTGAATCACAAATTGCCCATCTCGGGAAAGAAAATCGCCGTCCTGGTCTGCGGCGGCAATATCGACGTGACCTTGCTGGCCCGCATCATCGAGCGCGGCTTGGTGAAGGACGGCCGCCTGGTCCGTCTGCGCGTGCACCTTCCCGACTATCCCGGAGCCCTGAACAAGCTGACGGGAATTCTGGCGCATCACCGCGCCAATATCGTCGAGAC
>PKYX01000198.1 GCA_003132825.1 Acidobacteriaceae bacterium | reverse complement strand
CCGGAATCGTGCTTCCTTTCCTCAGTTGGCAAGACAATCTTGGATGGGTAAGGTGACCACACACCATTCCACCGATGAGATGTTCCTCGAGCGCGCTCTCGAATTGGCGCGGGAAGGCGTGGGCCTCACTTCGCCCAATCCTTGTGTAGGCACGGTCATCGTCGACCGTCGTGGCGAGATCGTCGGCTCCGGATTCCACACCTATGATGGCCTGAAGCACGCGGAAGTTCTCGCGTTGGAGCGAGCCGGCAGCAAGGCCCGGGGCGCAACTCTCTACACGAACCTCGAGCCTTGTTCGCATCAAAACCGAACCGGCCCCTGCGCCGGCGCCATCGTCGCTGCCGGAATCGGCCGGGTCGTCGCCTGCATGCAGGACCCAAACCCTGCGGTCCATGGCCGGGGACTAGCGCAGCTGCGGGAGGCGGGAATCACGGTCGCCTCCGGCATCCTCGAAGACGAAGCCAAGGTATTGAATGAATCGTTTGCCAAATACATTCGCTACCACACTCCGCTGATCACACTGAAAGCTGCCATGACGCTCGACGGCAAAATCGCGCCGCCACCGACAGAATCCTCGAAGTCGGCCGCAGCTGGAACCGGCGGCGCCACCGGCGGCTGGATCACCAGCGAGCCGGCGCGCGCCCATGTACAGGCCTTGCGCCACCAGCACGACGCGATCATGGTCGGGGTGGGCACCATTGTTGCCGATGATCCGCTGCTTACCGACCGTACCGGCAGACCGCGCCGCCGGCCGCTGCTTCGCGTCATCGTCGATTCCAAGTTGCGCCTGCCGCTCGAATCGCGCATCGTGCAAACCGCCCAGGACGATGTACTCGTACTGTGTTCGTTCGCGGAGGAAAAGCGGAAGAGACAACTGCTCGATCACGGCATCCGGGTGGAACAAATCCCCGCCCCTACCACCGACGGACGTCCTGCCATGTCGGGGATCGCCCGCCGCCTCGGCGAAATGGAAATCACCAGCCTACTGATCGAGGGGGGCGCCATGATCAACTGGGCGGCGCTGGCCTCGGACTTGGTGGATAAAGTCTTTCTCTACTATGCACCCAAAATCCTGGCCGGCACCGGATCGGTGCCCTTCGCCGCCGGCGACGGCTTTCCTCGGATGAGCGATGCCGCCTACGTGAAGTCCATTCGCCTGCACCGCTTTGGGGAAGATTTTGCCGTCGAAGGGTACTTGCACGACGTGTACGCACCGTGACTGCCGACAGAGAAGTGCTTAAGCGCTCCGGCACCAGCCTCGAAGGTATGATAGGTAGTCATGTTCACAGGCATCATTGAAGAAGTCGGACGCATTGAGAGCATTGCTAGCGAGAAGGGCAGCCGGCGAATTACTGTCTCCTCTCGAAAGCTCGCAAAAGAGTTAAGCCAGGGCGACAGCATCGCGGTGAGCGGCGTCTGTCTGACCGCGGTGAGCATCACATCAAAATCCTTCGCTGCTGATCTGGCGGAGGAAACCTGGAAGCGCACCGCATTCTCCCGCATCAACAAGGGCGCGCTCGTAAACCTGGAACTGCCCATGCGAGCTGATGGCCGTTTTGGCGGCCACATGGTGCAGGGACACGTCGATGGAACGGGCAAGTTTCTAGCTCTCGATCCCCTTCCCGATGCCGAAGACTACTGGCTGCGCATCGAGATTCCGCCAGAACTAGCGCGTTACGTGATCTTCAAAGGCTCGTTGTCGATCGAAGGCATCAGTCTAACGGTCGCGCACCTGGAGGGCACGCGTGTGTCCGCCGCCATCATTCCTCACACTGCGGAAATGACCAACTTACGATTCCTCAAGCCCGCAGACCCGGTCAACCTGGAAGTCGACATGATCGCAAAGTATGTCGAGAAGATGTTGAAAGGCGAGCCCGCAAACCACCCCATGACGCTAGAGAAGTTGGTGAGTAAAGGATTCTGAGGCGCGACTTTTGGCATTGTCCGCGCCGCTCTGGGGCCCGTCCTCGGGCGATCCCGGCTTCAGAACTTGTCACCGGCCGCCCCCGTCGCCGCCGAATGGGCATGATGGCAAAGCTTGACGAAAACTGCCGCAACGAGCGCAGAGTTGATGAACTGACCGCGAGCGCTGGTCTCTCTACGCCTCCAGAGTTAGCTCGTCCAGCTGCAAAAATTCCTGCACGATGGGCTCCGGACACTTCTCCATCTCCGCAGAGGTGCCAAAGAACAGTACTTTGGCTTCGTGGAGAAAGACAATCCGGTCCGCCAGTTTCTTGGCCAGCCGCATGTCGTGAGTGACCACGATACTGGTCAGGTGCAACTGGATCTTCACCCGCTTGATCAAGTCGCCGAGCAATTGGGCCATCAGGGGATCGACCATGGTCGTGGGTTCGTCATAGAGAACACACTCGGGCCGTGCCGCCAGGGCGCGCGCAATCGCCACTGAGCGCTTCATCCCGGTGGACAGGTCCGAGGGCAGCAGGTCGCGCATCTCCTTGACGCCAACCATTTCGAGCAAGCCATCCACCACCTGAAAGATCTGTTGTTCATCCATATCCCGGCGCTCGCGCAGGGGAAAAGCCACGTTCTCACCGACCGTCAGCGAGTCGAACAAGGCCCCGTTCTGGAAGACGATAGTCACCTTCTTGCGAATCTGCTCCATCTGCTCCTCAGAATAGTCGGTGATGTCCTCGCCAGCGACAATGATCCGGCCCGAGTCCGGCTTAAGAAACCCCATGATGTGCTGCAGTGCGACCGACTTGCCCACACCGCTGCGTCCCAAGATGCACACCGTTTCTCCCGCCAGAACATCGAAGCTAACGTCCTGCAGGACGTGATGGTCGCCGAAGGCTTTGGAAACGTGCTGAAAGTCGATGTACGGTGCGGATTGTGGGTTGGTCGCCATAGTTGAGTCTGCAGGCGCCGGCCTTTCGTCCTCAGGCGCCCAGGCTGNNCGCTGACCGTAGGCTCAGTTCGGCACGCTCCAGTTCTTCCGGCGTGTTCAGGTTGCGGAACATCGTGGCGGAAAAACCTACGCCTTCTAATTCCTGTTCTCGGATGACTCGGGTTTCAACGCGAACCAATAATGTGTCGATCCGGTTGCTTTCCGCTCGCAGGGATGGTTCCGCGATGGTCGCAAACTCCCGCCGGTACACGGCGCACAGGGGCTGCCAGCCGCCGGCGGCATGCGCCAGGGTGACTACGGCGCCGCTGTGGCTGGCCGCATTGACCAGGTAGGCCAGGAATCGCGGCTCGACCGAGGGCAGGTCGACGGCTAAGATCAAGTTCAGTTCGGTGGCGCTACTGATGAGCGCGGCATGGATTCCACCGAGCGGTCCGCGGCCTGGAAATAGGTCCTCGACCACGCCACCGTGCCCCAGGAAAATCTCCGAAGCCCCTACGATGCTCACCTGTTCCGTCACCGTGCCGGCCAGTGATAACGCCCGCGCCAATAGCGTTTGGCCTCCGAGCTCGAGGAACGCTTTGTCGCGGCCCATGCGAGAGCTGCGACCACCTGCAAGGACAAATCCTGCCACGCCGTTCACGCGTTGATGATACACGGGTTAGCGGCCTGGTGACTCTATTAGACGAACGTAACCTACCCAATTCTACTGGGCCATTGGAAGATACTGGGTCCGGTGTCCGGCCGGGAAAGTACAGCCATGTCACAGAAGTTATTGGACGTTCTTACCCTGGGGCACTGTTCGCACGAGTTCTCCTGGCCGCGCCGTTCCGCCGATGGGCACTACTACCAAGTGTGTCTCCATTGCGCCACGGCGTACAACTATGACTGGAAGGCCATGCGCCGCACCAAGCGTGTCGACCCTTCGGGCGAGGTGGAGACTTCGGCCAGCCAGCGCAACTGGGGCCAGGGCCGAAAACCGACATGGGTTCCGCGCGCGCGCCGCTTGAAACTACGGGCCCCAATGCGTTATCGCGCCAAACATCAGACCACCTGGTACGAGGGTACGATTGAAAACCTTAGCCAGTCGGGTGTGCTGTTCCACGGCGCGCAACCCCTGATTCAAAACACGCTGGTCGAAATGATCTTTGAGATGCCGGAAGAGATTTCGGGCCAGAAAAACAGCAGCGCTCTGTGCCAGGGCCGCGTCACCCGCTCGCAGAGCGAGCGCGACTCCGAGGACCGGGTCACTCTGGCTGCGTCGGTGCTCGACTACAAATTCCTCCACCAGAGTTGAGCATGGCGGCGGGCGCTTCGGCGGTTGAGATCGCGCCCGGACAGGGGCCTCGTCGCGTGTTCCCGCCATCGATGGCAGATCCCTACCGACGCGATTCCAGCGTAATTTTCTCGCAATTCAGAGTCGTTTTAGCATCTAAACTAGCAGCATCCCTAACCTCAAACAGGAGTGATTTCTATGCCGCCGAGAGTTCGCTTCCAGGTCGCTGCGGTTGTGCTGCTGACGGTTTTGGGAGTGGCCGTGGGCTGCGCCAGGAAACCGGATGACGCGAAAATTAGCAGCGCGATTCAGGCCAGTTTCAACGGCGATTCGGGACTGCAGGGTAAGCAGCTCGGCGTACAGGCGGAAAACGGCGCAGTGACCATCTCCGGCACCGTCGATAACCAAGCGGAGCGTGACGCGGCGGCGCGCTATGCCGCCGCCGTTGNNCCGTTCCCGGGGTCAGGCAGGTGGTGAACAATCTCCAGATTTCCGGAACAGGCGCGCCCGCAGAGACAGCCCAGGCGGAACAGCCGGCCGTGGCTCCGCCCAGGGTACGGGCAGAGAAGCCAAGCCCAGGCCGCCGGCGCAGGCATACCATGTCCGCCTCGGGCGACGATGATTCCGCGGCTCCTCCAGCAACTCCCGTACCGGAAGCGCAGGACCAGCAAAACCAGCCGCCACCGGCTCAACCGACAGCCATTGCCGCACCCCCACCCGCGCCCGCTCCTCCGGCGCCGCCGCCGCCCCCGCAGAAAGCCACCATTCCTTCCGGCACCGCGCTGTCCATCCGTCTGGTGGATCCGATCGACTCTGATAGCAGCCAGCAAGGACAAAACTTCCATGCCACCCTGGACTCACCTCTGGCGGTAGATGGACAACTGGTGATTCCCGCGGGATACGACGTCGAAGGCCATGTCGTTGATGTGAAGAGTGCCGGCAAGTTCGCCGGAAAATCGGAGCTAACGCTGCAATTGGACCGCATTTCGGTGGGCGGCAAGTACTACGACATCCAGACCAATACCTATCACCGGGAAGCAACTTCGCGGGGCAAGGATACGGCGGAGAAAGTCGGCGCTGGAACTGTAATTGGCGCGGTTCTCGGAGGCATCCTCGGAGGCGGCAAGGGAGCTGCGGTGGGGGCGGCTGCCGGCGGCGGTGTGGGCGGCGGCGTGCAGGCCTCGACCAAGGGCCAACAGATAAAATTACCCTCGGAAACGGTGCTGAACTTCACACTCCAGTCGCCGGTGACCGTGGTCCCGACCACGAAGGGACCGGATACGGGACGGCGCAGGCTGGACACCCCGCAGTAGAGTCTCGGCCCGGCGAGTGGGCCGCGAGGAGATGGTCCGCTCCATATTCTTTACTCCGCTCGCGGGCGCGCCCGCCCGACCTTTGAAAAGCCGACTCTTGACGCGCCGGATTACCCGCAAGGCGCCCCGGACCCCGAGTAANNTGCTTCGTTCAAACTACGAGGAGACGGTGGATCCTGCACTGGCAGTCGCGATCTTCATGATGGGGCTGGCATTCGGCAGCTTCCTGAATGTCTGTATTTATCGCTTGCCGCTTGATTTGTCGGTGGTTCACCCGCGCTCGGCCTGCCCTACGTGTAGGCAGCCCATTCACTCTTACGACAACGTTCCGGTAGCGAGCTGGCTGATTCTCGGCGGCCGCTGCCGCCATTGCAAAGCCAGANNGGTACATGGTGGTCGAACTGCTTACGGGTGCGATCTTTCTGGCTTGCTACGCGCACTTTGGGCTGACCCTGGCGACGCTGAAATATTGCGCTTTTGGATTTCTGCTTCTGGGCCTTATCTTCACCGACGCCGAGACCCAACTGTTGCCCGACAAGCTGACCTTGACCGGCCTCGGTCTCGGTCTGGTTTTCAGTCTGTTCGTGCCGGTCAATGATTTCGTTTCGCAACTTCTGCCCGGCGNNCCCTGCTCGATGCCCTGCTCGGAGCTACGGTCGGCGCTTCGTTCATTTATGGCGCGGGTGCGATCTACCTGCGGGCGCGCGGCGTCGAGGGCATGGGTTTTGGCGACGTGAAGCTGATGGCAATGGTGGG
>PKYX01000350.1 GCA_003132825.1 Acidobacteriaceae bacterium | reverse complement strand
ATCGTGTCGTCCTCAACGCGCGAAACATCGATCGCCTGCGCGGCTTGGCGCAGGAGTTGAGCGCCGGCGGAGCGGCCGTGGACATCACGACCGATCTCCAGCAGCTTTCCGCGCAGGCCGATATCGTGATCTGCGTGGCCAGCCTGGAATCGCCGTCGCTGCTTCTGGGGCGTCTCGGCCCGAATGCCATCATCTGTGACGCGGGCTACCCGAAAAATCTCTCCCCGGTCGACGTGTTGGAGGGTTGCACGGTGTTCTTCGGAGGGCTTGGCCAGTCGCAGGGCGGAATGAGTTTTGACCCCGATGTGCATCGCGTGCTGCATCGCCATCCATTTCCGAATGTGGGACAAGGATGTCTGATGGAGGGCATGGTGCTTGCCTTGGAGGGCAGATTCGAACCCTTCTCCCAAGGAAGAGGGTTCATCACGACGGAGCGGGTGCAGGAGATCGAAACCCTTGCGGCCCGCCACGGAATCCATCTTGCGCCTCTCTATAACGCGCAAGGGCCCCTAGAAGAAGCCGCCAGCCGAACGGAAGGATTGGCCGATGAGCGTCAAACCGCAGGATCGGGTAGAGCTGTTTGATCTGCTGTTCGGGATGAGTTGGGAAGACCCCGCGTCAGACCGTCGGGCCCTGGCGATCCAGCCCGGCGAAACGCTCCTCACGGTCACCTCCGGTGCATGCAACACGCTTACGCTGCTGCTCGAGGATCCCGGCAAAGTCTACGCGGTCGACATCAACCCATCGCAGTCGTACCTGCTGGAGTTGAAATGCGCCGCGGTGCGCCATCTCGACTACTGCGAGTTGCGCGCCTTTCTCGGGCTCTCACCCTCCGACCAGCGGCTGCAGGTTTTCGAGCGCTTGCGTGGCGATCTCACAGCGGCCGCCCTTCGCTATTGGACCGGCAAGGCGGAAGCCGTCCGCAAGGGAGTTGTCCACGCGGGCAAGTACGAGTCCTTCATCCGTCTCTTCAGCCGCGTCCTGGGCGTGCTGCAGGGAAAGAAACGCATCGACGGATTGTTCCGCTGCGAAACGCTCGAGCAGCAGCAGGACTACTTCGACCGGAGGTGGAACACATTACAGTGGCGATTGCTCTTCAAGCTGTTCGCCAACAAGCGCGTGCTCGCCAGGCGAGGACTGACTGCGGATTACTTCAAGTTCGACGATGGATCGTCATCCTTCTCGGAGAGTTTCCTGCGGCGAGCCAGGCGCGCAATGTGCGAGATCCCGGTCGAATCCAATTACTTCCTGGCGCAGTATCTGCTCGCGCACTATCGCAGTGAGGAAGCGGTGCCGGCATACTTGCTGAGAGAAAATCTGCCGATCGTGCGGGCAAGGCTGGATCGAATCAAGATTGTGACATCCGATGCACAAAGCTGGTTAGGACGTCAGCCGACCTCCTCGATCGACGCCTTCAGCCTTTCTAATATCTGCGAGTTAATGAGCCGCGAAGAGACCGGGCGTCTGTTTGCCGAGGTGACTCGTGCGGCGCGAGTCGGCGCGCGCGTCTGCTTCCGCAACCTGATGGTGCCCCGCGGCGTGCCAGAAACTCTCGCGAGCGAGATCGAACTCAAGGAAGAGCTCAGCCGTGAACTGATCGCCGAAGATCGCTCTTTGGTGTACTCGCGCGTGCAGGCTTTGGTCGTCCATAGCCGATCGCGGAGCGAACGCCGCCCGGTCATGACGAGGTGATCCCCAATGGCCCTTGCGAGCGCATCGCCGGGACTCCGGGCCAATCAAGGCCCCACATCTTACAGCACAGTTTTTTCGTCCAAGCGCGCTGCCCGGGCCCCGACCCCCAGCGGGGCGCAAGCGTTGGGCTATACTTGGGGCCGTCGGATCAGCCCCGGTCTCTCTGGGAGAAGTTATATTTCCGGATCGACCCCATGAAAAAGACCATCGCAGCTCCGCCCCATCCCGATCGACTCATCCTCTCGGAGGCGGTAGCGCAGGGACATTTTGTCCGTCAATCCGACTCGACCGAGTACCCGATCCCCGGAACTTTGAACCTGGCTTTGGCCGTAGGGCAAATCATCCTATCGTTTGCTCTCCTCGGAGCGGCCTCCCAGGCGAAAACTTTCTGGGCAACGGCACTCCTGGCGGTTGCATTCGCCTTCCTAATGCAGCTTGGTTTCGGCCTCGCCCATGAGGCGGCGCATAGCAAGCTGCACCCCAGTTCTGCGTTTAACGAGGGACTTGGGGTTCTCCTGTATTCTCTGTTTCCTGGAAGTTATCACTTGTTTGAAATCGCCCACCTTGTCCACCATCGAAGGAATCGCTCCGACGCCGAGTTGGAAGACTACGTTCTGCCCGGCGAGATTCGCTGGCGGAAGCGCGCCGTTTACTACTTGATACTGTGCGGGCTGTTCTGGCTCTTGACTCCGCTCGCGTTACTGACCGTGGCGATGATTCCTGGCCGGTCCATCGAGATCCCTGCGCCGGGTGAGAAGGCTGGAGGCTTTGCGCGCTACATGCAGTTCCTCAATAGCGTGAACCCCGCGCGGATCCGGCGGGACCTGTTGGTGACGGTTGTGGTTTGGACAGCGGCGGGGCTGCTTCTGCACCTCAAGCTTTCGCACCTCGCCGTGTGTTATGCGGCGTTCGCATTTTGCTGGGCGAGCCAGCAGTACATCTATCACGTGCGGACCCCCCGCCATGTGGTTCTCGGAGCGGTAGACCTCCATCTTTGGCGCCCGTTCGAACTGCTTTATTTGCATTTCAACTATCACTTGACTCACCATGTGGCCGCCTGGGTTCCGTGGATCTATCTTCCGAAGATCGCAGCCGAGCAACCCCAGCGTGGTTACCTGGCGACATACCTCGAACAGTGGCGTCCACCCCAGCCGATCGAAACCGCTTGGCCACCGAGCTTCCAGGCCTCCGGCCCGCTTCCGTTACGCCACGCCGCTCAGGTCGTCCGGGATCGGGAGCCGCATGAACAACCCGCCTGACCTCAATACCGCCGGTCCGGCGCGCCGCCTTTTTTGGGTCGCTGGCTTGACCGCCGCGGTGGCGCTGGCGCTCGCTCCATTGTCCTTTCATGTCGAGCGCCGCCTCGACACCGCCGTGCGCCTCGAAAGAACCGCTGGCCTGATCACCAGTGCTGCTGCGATCATGATTGTGGTGTTCGCGGGCTTCACCCTGGGAGACTTCCTGGTGATCAAGATGCTCGGCTTCACCCTGGCAGTCGCTGTCTTGATTGATGCTACGCTGGTCCGGATCGTGATTGGCCCTGCCCTCCTCAGTCTGGCGGGTGACTGGAACTGGTGGCCCGGGGGCCTTGCGGGCGCGAATGCTCGGGCCCCACGAGAGACAATGGGATGAACACCGATCTGATGGCCCCGTCCGCTCCGGTGGGGTTAGGCGATCGCATCGAGATTCGCCCCGCCAGCGAAGCCGACAATGAAGAGTTGCTCGCCCTCACCCGAATCACGCCGATGGCCGGCACCATCTCTCTCCGCATCGATCGCGACCCCGACTTTTTCGCGTTGCTTCGGCTCCGCGGTACCAGCAAGGTCTTCGTAGCGACGCACGGGCGTCAAGTCATCGGCTGCCTCTCCGTAGCGCTGCGGACTGCCTATCTCTCAGGGGTCCCGGAAACCATTGCCTACATCGGCGACATGAAAGTGCATCCCAGTTTTTCTGGGAGTCTGGTGGCGGTGCGCCTGGTCAGGGCTCTCGAGGCCGATATGCGGCGCGCCGGGATCGACCTAGGATTTTGCGTGGCAGCCAACGGCAATCACCGGGTCATGCCGCTTTTTGCGGGGCGGGTGGGGACGCCGCGATGGGTTCCACTGGGACGTTTTCTGGTCCACGGCCTGCTGCCTTCGCCTTTCCAGGGCCGTTCGAAAGGCTACACCATNNCAATTCGCCCCGCAACTTCAGGAGGACGAGATCGCGCAGACACTCTCCGCGGGTCGGGAGCAGCCATTTCCTAGAACCCTCGTAGCGCGCAGAGGACAGTCCGTGGTCGCAACCCTCACCCTTTGCGATACCGGGGCGGTGAAGCGCAATGTACTTCTGAATGCACCGGCCTCGCTCAAAGTGGGCTTAGCCCTGCTCGGTGTCGCCACCCGACCGTTTCCCAGCTTTCCCGCTCCCCGGATGGGGCAGGTCCTTCGGCTTCTGAGCGTGCGTTATGCCGCGTGCGAAGATGGGCACCATGCGGCGCTCGAAGCGCTGCTGGGTGTAGCTCGCACCCAGGCTTTCCGCCATCGATTCACCTTCTTGATGCTCGGGTTGCATGAGCGGGATCCGCTCAGAAGCCTGGTCCGAGGGATTCCCCGGTTTACGTTCTCCTCACAAGCCTTCGCCACCAGCTTGGGAGACGCCCGGGGGCTCGAAAAACGTGTCGCAGGTATTCCGTTTGAAGACTACGCGTTAGTTTGAGGATAAATCCGAGGCGCCGGCTCGCGGTTCACCGATCATCCTCATCGGATACTTCGGCCGCAGCGTGATGCGGGCTTTCGTGTCGACCTGCTGACCGGGCACCATTCGCAGACGCCACGCGACAGCAAGCGCCGCAATCACCAAGACCCCTTCCATCCACGCGAACCGCTCTCCCAGGCACGTGCGCGCTCCGCCGCCGAAGGGAAAATAGGAAAACTTGGGCCGCGACTCAACTTCCCCGGTCTGCCACCGTTCGGGGGCGAACTTCAGCGGATCGGGGAACCAACGCGCATCGCGCTGCACCACCCACGGACTCATCAGCACGATGGATCGCGCGGGGATCACATACTCGCCGATCGAAAAATCCTGCTTGGCTCGGCGACCGATCGCCCAGGCCGGCGGATACAGGCGCAGGGATTCGGCGAAAACACCCTCGGTGTAACGAAGCTGGGGCAGATCGTCGAGCGTGGGCAATCGCCCGGCCAGCACTCGATCAAGCTCGGCGTGAAGTTTCGCCTCTGCCTCCGGGTTCTGGGAAAGAAGATACCAGACCCAGGTAAGAGCGTTGGCCGTGGTTTCGTGTCCTGCCAGCAGTATCGTCAGGGCTTCGTCACGCACCTGCTTGTCGGTCAAACCGCCGCCGGACTTGTCGGAATCGCCTTCTTCGTCCTGGCTCAGCAGAAGCATCGACAACAAGTCGCCAGTATCGCGGCCGTTTGCGCGCCGTTCCGCAATCATCCGGTAAACGGTTTGATCCAGGCGGTCCCGGGCGCGTTCGAAGCGCCGCACGGAAGGGAGCGGCAGCTTCTCGAGCCACTGGGAAAAGGGCATGAGCAGCGCCTCGAACAGCTCGAATACCTGGCTCAAGGCACTGCTGATCTCATCCGCCTCGGAATCGATGTCGGCGCTGAAGAGCGCGCGGGCGACAATCGCCATGCTGAGCCGCATCATCGACTGCGACACATCGAACTCGGTGCCGGACCGCCATTGCTCTCGCCAGCGGACCGCGCAATCGACCATCGAGCGAGCATATCCGGCGAGCCGATCGCGATGAAATGCGGGCTGTGCCAGGCGGCGCTGGCGGCGATGGAAATCGCCTTCGCTGGTCAGCAAACCATCGCCGAGCAGCACACGCGCGCGCTCGAGCGCCCGACTCTTGGTGAAGTTCGCCTGGCTCGTGACCAGCACTTCCTTGATCCAGTCCGGGTGGTTCAACAAGTAAGCGTGGTGTTGAACCAGACGAAAGCGTGCGATATCGCCGCAATCGCGCGCGGCCTTCTCCAAAAACGCGGGAGGATTCCGAAGATACTCATGCCAGACGCCCAGGATCGCTCCCCCCCTGATTTCGGGCGGGCGGCGAGGGATGTGTTGCACCGGAATTTTCTTCATGGGCCTTGGGCGAATCTCTGCGCCGATGGTAGCCGGTATTCGCCGACGATGCATCCCGATTGTTGACGAAACCATCGTTTCGAGAGGCTCGTCGCAGGGCGCGCCTGCCTGGGTCATGGCTTTGGAAAGGGAATGGGCCGAACAGACCGCACAGATAGCGGCTCACAGTTTTGGGACACCGATCGGACACGCACGCGGACATCAGGAGCAACGCCTGGAGCGGTAAACCAGCCCGTCGGAAGGGGTTAGGTCGGAGCCGACGATCGGACTTGAACCGATGACCTGCCGATTACGAATTATCCGCCGGTCCCACCGCTACAATGGCTAAACCTATTGCAGCAAAAGAGTTTAACCAATTTTCGCCCGCACGGAAGAGAGTTTTGGCGATGTTGATAGCGTTCGCTTTAGGTGAAACCGGTTGAGCCCTTACGTCACAAATACGTCACAAAAGGAACTGCCGAAAATAGTGCACATGGGAGAGAGCGACATTTTGCAGACAGGAGGCGAGTCCCCCGACCCCATGCCGCTTAGCGGCCTAGGACCGCATAAACAGTGAGCCCAAGCGATGCAGTGTGAACACAAGAAGCGAGATGGCAAGCGATGCGGAGCGCGTGCTCTTACCGGCCAGAACCGTTGCGCGATACATGCGCACCCTGGGAGGACCGCAGAACTTGGCAGCCAGGGAGGTCGCGGACGCGCGGTGTACAGACTGGGTGATCTAAGGGAGTTTGCGGCGCCAAAGACCGCGGCAGATCTCCGCGATCTGCTTACAGAATCAATTGTCGAAATTCGTTCAGGCAGCTGGATCCAAAGATCGCCAATGCTCTGGGCTACCTCGGAGCGAGCTATCTGCGCGCAGTTGAGGTGTCGGATGTCCAAGAGCGATTGAACGCACTTGAATCGAGCCAGCGAGTCGAGGAGCGGGTAGTGTCCTAATTGATTCGAAGCCGCCTAGTGCGATTGGAGGATAAGCGTCGGTTCCTACATTGGTTCGTAGTGGATCGCTTGTTCAACACCCTGACCGCGGATGAGCTTGAAGGTGGAGTGAATGTCCAATTCGCGCACCGGCACGAGTTCCCACCGCTCTCTGAGCCGTCTGCGAATGGACATGGGATGCGCCAGTCGACCCAGAAGAGTCTCGATGGCATAGGGGGTAACCCCTCTACCTAGGTAGCGACGGCTATGGCTAACAAATGTCACAGGGACTGCCGTGAACGATTATCCACACGTCTTGTCACGAT
>PKYX01000359.1 GCA_003132825.1 Acidobacteriaceae bacterium | reverse complement strand
TGTTTTCTACTGCGGCGGGTCTGGCCCCAGAGATGCCCATTCCACCTTGTAGCCGTGCTTCCGCAGAAGCCCGGCAGCCTCCACTATTTCCTCGCGGTCACGTGTGGTGAAATCCTCTGGGAAAGTAAAGGCAAAAGTCGAGCCCTTCGGAAATTGTAAGATCTTCTGCTGGAGGGCTCGCGGATCGGCACACCAGTACTGGTTGATCGAGTAGTGCAGGCGTTCCGCCGGATTCAGATACTCCATGGGACTCTCTCGCCGCCTCCAATCCTCGCCTATGCGACTTCGGATTTCATACATGGCAGGGTCGGGANNGACACACCAGCTGCGATACGATCTTTTTTCCGAGTAGAGCTTCTATGCGAGCTGCCTCCTCGGGTGATAGCACCCACGCCTGCGCACCTTCGAATGTGGCTGTCAGTGCGCTAACTATCTTACCTAGCGCCGTATCATTCTTCGTGGCCGCACCGGAGTTGAATCGTTGTTCCGCGCCGCTGGATACAAACTGCCGATGCCAACGCTGTAGCTGTTCCCTGACCTTCGACTTCGTGGCGAGCGAACCGTAGCGCTCCAGGTAGTGGGCGCCGTCGACAGCAGAAGCCCCACCGATCTCGACTTGGCTCAGAGCTAGCCGCTCCAGAACCAGGCTCGGCTCCAGAAAACCAAGATCGGTGAGAAATGTGTCCGTGCACCCACCGGCCCGTGGCTGGCTCCTTAACACTTTTGCAATGCGTGATGCAGACTCCTCTGGCAAAACTTTTAGCAGATACGCGAACACAGGCAACTGGATTGAGCAAGGCCACTCGGTAAGCTTGGCATCAATAAAGGGCAGCACCTTTGGCAACACCGCGTGCGTAGCGTAGCGATGTAGCAATGTTGCGGCGCGCGCCAAATAGGTCTGGTCCGTCAACGCTGTAAAGTTCGCCGCGATCTGCTGCTGTTCGCGAGGAAGCGAGATCTCCGGAAGCCGGAGGTAGTAGGACGCAAAACGCGGCTGCGGACGAACTACCTCTTCGCGCACAAACGCTGCTGCCGCCGCAGGTTCTAGTTCCAACCAACGCAGCAAAGCTGGACCATCGCCAGCCTCCGCTTTCCGGCGCACGGCCGGCAGCAGCAGAGGAGAACGCACACGATCCCAGCCGTCTTGCATCAGCCATTCCTGCGACTCCTGCGGCAGTCGATCAAAATCCGCCACGGTTACGGCGATCACTGGCTGCGGGAATGGCAACTCGTAAGCAGGTGCATAATCCGTAGCCCTTACGCGCAGAGGGTTCTGCAGGACAGTAAGGAGGGATGAATACTGGGCAGAGCCGCGCTTTTGCGGCAGGGACGCGAACAAGGCATCCCGTTCGGTGTCCGCTGCCTCTTGAAAAGCAATATTACCCGTGCCTTTCCTTGGTGCTTCCTGGTTGTAGAGCAGGGTTACGAGCACCTTAAGAAAGCTGGGCGTCACAGCAATATCGGGTTGGACCAAAAGGCGCTGCATCTCGTCGATGGCGGCGGGCCTGCTCGCAGATCGTTCCAGGCAGGTTCGCACTTCGTTCTTACCGTCTGCGAGAAGTCTTGCGAAGACGCGCGNNGTGCAGAGTGCACGTGTAGCTTGTCGATATTGCAACAAATTCTCGGACGGGGGATCGGTGTCGGGCGGAAGAGGCGAGGCATAAGCCTCCTCGCCCTTGCGCACAATCTCAGCTTGCCATTCGGGTTCGGCTGGCACGATCTGCAGCACCACCTCCCGCGTTACGCTGACCGAATGAGCATGAACTGACGGATCTGGGCGAGGACTGAGCTGCGTCGTTTCGTCATCCAACCCGATCTGCATCGACAGGCTGACTCGATATTCGCCCGGCTTGTCGATTCGGTATCTGCTCGTCAGCCGATAAGGAAAAGTTACGGGCTTCGAAGTAAGGTCGGGGTTTGGAACGTCGAGCGTCGGACCGCTGTGCGCTCCTGGGCCACCAAAGTCTACCCAGTTGCCCGCAGGCGTAATCCCGAACGACCACTGACTCAGGAAACGGCACCGAGGGTATCCAAAACCGGTCTCATTGAACAGTGCGCAAGGCTCCAAATAGCGATTTGGCGTCGTGCTGGACACCAGAACTTCGAGGGAAATCACCTCGCCAACGCGAAAACGGTTCGAGCCGGTCGCAGATTGGAATTGAACCTGCAAATCTGGGGGCTGCGGAGCAGGTGGTTGCCGTCCCAGGATGGGCGATACAAGGAGGCCAATGGCGAGGAGCAGCCAGTCAAAATTGGCGCGAATCATAGACTCCCCCGTTGGACTACACATCAGTTACGTTATAGTTCGCGAGCTACAGCGAGTACGCCGCACTCGGCACGGAACACGGGCCTTATGGCTCCTCGGNNTTTCCGGGTTCGACGCGGAGGATCTTTCCGCGCGACCGCCAGTGGGCGGTCTCGGCGGAGTCGTGCACATTGAGCGAGAGCTCGATATCGCTGGCGAAAAAGAGATAGGAGCCGGGCGCCAAACCCTGCATGTGGAACTTACCGTCCTCATCGGACAGGACGGGCTGAAATTCACGGAAGTCGGATTTGGGTTCGATGTCTTCGGCCACAGCGTACACCCAAGCGTTCACCGGTTTGCCGTGGCGATGCACGACACCGTCGACGATGGCGCCTTCAGCGAGAACAATGTGAATGGGCTCGGGAGAATCTCCCGCCCGGATCGTGAGTGGCTCGACAGCGAGGTCGGTGGAACCGCTCACGACGGACTTGGCGTAAACATTGAGCGTAACCGCGACCGCAGCCGTGTATGTGCCGGGAATAAGCGAAACCGATTGCGTAGGTTGTGGTTGTGGAGGAGTGCCGTCGAATCTCCCGGCCTGTGTGGACTGGCCGACAACCTCGACGTAGCCGCCGGGCAAGAAGCGGACTAGGGCAACGTCTACGAATCCGCAGACCGGCGTTGGGTCGAGACAGGTGGGTACGTGAGGGACAAGGCTTGA
>PKYX01000348.1 GCA_003132825.1 Acidobacteriaceae bacterium | reverse complement strand
ACGAGCCGCCTCCCTATCATCCGCAGACCGATGCTGAGTTTCGCCACGTCATAGAGCTTACCAAGTCCCTGGGAATTAACTTTGTGCGCATTCCGTTGCGTCCTGCTCCTCCGGGTTTGCTGTATTGGGCTGATCGNNCGAACTCTTCGCACGTTGGGGGGCGATGGTTCTCCGCGATCGCAATCACCCGTCGGCAGTGCTGTGGGAGCTGTTCAATGAAGAAGGCGGCCTGGGCCATGAGCAATTCACCACTATGTCCGGTGAGCTGTACGACTTCATCAAGGCGATGGACAGCACTCGCGTCGTTCTCGACAATGCAGGCGGGTGGGCCATTACAGAGTTGAACTACATCGACAATCACCCTCCCAAAAGCGATCTTGACGACTGGCATTACTATCCCGAATTCAACGTATTCCGAGACGTCCGAGAGCTGGTCGAGATCCGTTCCCATGGACGTCCGGTCACCGTGGGGGAGATGGGCCCCATTCCCTATATCTGTAACGCCGATAAGATCAAAGCCAGATGGGGCGACAAGAAGCCGTGGATGCTCAGTGAGGCGCCCAACGGATTTGCCTCCCACATGCTTTGGGCAGATGGCAAGTACGAGGAACACTTCTACACCTGGGGACTGGATAAAATCTACGGCGACTTTGCCAAGTTCACCGACGCCAGCGACTGGTACTACTTCGACGGGATCAAAGAGCAGACCGACCTGATGCGGACCAATGGGGACATCGCCGGTTACATGATGTGGTTCGCGGACACGACATTCCATCCGGTAGGCCTGGTCGATTACTTCCGGGAAAAGAAGATCTTCTGCGACGAGTTGTCGAAAATCTGGACCCAGAATGCGGTCGTGGTTGATATCCCGACCCGGCGAAACTACTGGGCGGGCGAGAGCGTCCGGGCGGACGTGTACGTATCGCACTTCAACGACCATGACTCGCTCGAGGGAGACATCTCCTGGAATTTGGAAGGAGGGAATCTCCAGGGTACCTTGCCGCCCTGCTCGATCGCACCGGGTAAGGTGGGACACGCAGGAAGAATCGAATTCCGAGCGCCGGCGCTAGATGAGTCGAAGTCCTTGCGTCTCAGGGTCGAGGTGCGACGGAGGGGAGCACTGATCGCCCAGAATTACGTGCAGATCATCGTTTTTCCGCTTTCGTACCGAAGGCCGACGGCCAAGGCGATCATGCTGCGCGGACCGATTGCATGGAGATTTGAGGCCCTGGGATACGAAATCAAGGCGCTAGGCGACCAAATCATCCCCAGCGGAGTCCAGAAAGGGCAGCTTGATTTAAGCGGGCTTGACCTGACCATGCCGCTCGTGACCACCAAGCTCGATGCCATCGCCGAGGGATTGCTGAATCAAGGCGGGACAGTTCTATGGCTGGTGTGCGCAGATTTGCTCTTCACGGCGGCCCATTTACCGGTGCAATCGCTCGATCCTTCGGTCTTGGGGTTCCTGCACCGACACGGACTGGAACTAGGCAAGAAATCCCTGGCAGGGCACAGCGACAGCTTCTTCATCAAGAAGGACCGAGGACTGTTTGAGCGGATTCCGTATAACAATCCCTTCTCCTGGGCATTTGAAAGGGTATGGCCCGAGCACGTGATCGTAGGGATCAAGCCGGAGAACCAGTCGGACATGATTGCCGGGGCCTACGGAAACATGATTTGGTCTCATGCTTTAGATATGGACGGCAAATGGCTGCCGCCGAACCAGTTGAATGGGACCATTGTGCAATGTCGTTACGGTAAAGGGCGGCTGATTATTTCGACCTTCGAGATCCTGGAAAAGAAGTGCGTCTACGATCCGGTGGGCACGATCATGCTTAATGACCTGATCAATTACGCGCGCAGCGGATTCGAACCAGGTCTTCGACTGGTCTAGCGGCGCAGGGCGATCTCGGTTTGATACTGGGGAATCTTGGATATGGACAGACGAACATTCTTGAAGTGGACAACGTCAGCGGCTGCGGGGGCGGGGGTCCAAGCCAGCCTGGCGGCCCATCTGTTGCGAGCCGCCGCAGAGGAGACAGGCGCGAATGCGCAGAGGGTTTCTGGAATTGACCCGGTGGCGGTCGGCCTCACACGCCCGTACGTGATTCCTCTCGACGGCGAGTGGCACTTCCAGGAAGATCCCAAAGAAATAGGCGAGCGGGAGGGATGGTACCGTCCCGGCTCGATCAAAGCTAGGATGGGCACGGTTCCCCTGCCGTGGGAGATCGCTTTCCCCGAGCTTCGGCAGTTTAAGGGTACGGGCTGGTACGAGAGAGACTTCGTGATTCCCGCCGCGTATCGAGCGAAGCGTATCGCTCTCGCGACCATAGGAATCAGCGACCACGCTACGATCTGGATCAACGGAAAGCCCGCCGGCGAACATCTGGGTGCGCAAGCTCCATTCAGTTTGGATATTACTTCTCTCCTGCGGCCAGGAAAAACGAACTCCGTCACGATCCGAGCCAGCGATCCAGCCGGCGCTTTCATGGATTATGAGTCCCTGATACTTTGCAGCGGCCTATGGCAAAGCATCTGGCTTGAAGTCACGGGCAAGACCTTCCTCGGTGACATCTTCATGGTTCCGGACATCGATCGGTCTCGAGCCGAAGCCCGCGTCACCATCCTGGCCTCTAACAAGAGTCCTCGTGAAAGACATCTATCCTTGAGCATTGTGGCGACAGGCCCCGACGGTCGACATTTCGAAGAACGAACGGATTGTTCCCTCAACTCCGATGAGCTGCTAACTCAGGTTGTCGTTCCGGTTGAATTGCAGGGCGCGCAACTGTGGGACGTCGACTCTCCGAACCTCTACCACGTTCAGGCCACACTGAGCGAGGGCAAAAATATTCTGGACCAGGCGGCCGTGGACTTCGGCATGCGCAAGATCGAAACCCGGGGCAACGCCTTTTTCCTCAACAACAAGCCGATCTATTTCGTGGGCGGGGGAGTCATTCCCGGCCCGGGCTGGGGTGACTGTGACTGGCACCACCCTCCGCCCTATCACAATCCCACGGATGAAGAAATCCGCAAAGATATCGAGATGATTAAGTCGACGGGGGTGAATTGGATCAGGGTTTCGCTCCGTCCCGCGCCAGCCAGGTTCCTGTATTGGGCGGATCGCATGGGATTGCTGGTATGGCAGGGAGGCGGTTGGACCCTGAGCCAAACGGTCAAGGGAGACAAGCTAGATCAGTATAAGGAGTGGCTGGCTGCCCTGATACGGCGCGATCATAACCATCCTTCTCTGGTCATGTGGGAAATGATGAATGAGGGTGGCGGGATTTCCTGGGTGCCTCTTAAGGAATTGACGGCTCGACTGTACGACTTCGCGAAACACCTCGACGAGACTCGCCTCATCCTCGACGATTCAGGAGGTTATTCGATTGGTGTTTTGAATGATCCCGGCAATCATGGCAAGACCGACGTTGATGACTGGCACAATTACCCGCCGTTCGGCAACTTTAACGACACACGGGACCTGATCGCCGGGCTTCGTTCCTATGAGAAGCCACTCGTGCTCAGTGAGTTTGGACCCATCCCTTACATTTTCAATGTGGACAAGGTCAAGAAGGAGTGGGGCGGGATCGAGCCCTGGTGGATGACTGCGCGCTCCACCGAATTTGCCACCATGGTCATCCAGGCAGGCTTCGAGCAGCGGTACTACCGCTGGCATCTGGACAAGGTCTATGGTGATTTCACGGCATTCACCGAAGCGAGCGACTGGTATTACTTCGAGGGGCTCAAGCAGCAAACCGACTGGATGCGGATGAACCCGGAGGTCGCAGGCTACGTGGCTTGGATGTTCGACTCCACTCCTCACCCCATCGGCGTGATCGATTACTTCAAGAACAAGAAGGTCTTCTGCCCGGAGCTAGCCAAAATCTGGGGGCAGAACGCACTCGTGGTGGACATCACAGGGCGCCGCAATTTCTGGCAAGATGAGACGGTCAGAGCCACCGTATGCCTGGCTCATTTCGGGGACAACTCCGCTCTCTCAGGCAATGTTAAGTGGAGACTCGAGGGCACTGACTTGCACGGGACAGTGGGGAATGTGTCCATGGCAGCAGGGAAGGTTGGGCAGGTTGGGGGCATCGAATTCCAAGCTCCTAAGGTCACTGGAACCAATTCCTTCCGGCTGGTTGCCGAGATGGAGCGCGATGGAACCATAGTCTGTCGCAACTACGTGACCATTCTCATTGTTCCGGAACAGTTTCGCGCGCCGAAATTGAAAACCATCATCTACCGTGGCGACTTTGCCTGGGAACTTGAGGCGCTGGGATACGAATTGAAGAAAGACGATCCTACAGCTCCGGTGGTGACCACGAAGATCAACGACGACATCCTGGCCTTCCTCGAACAGGGCAAGACAGTTTTGCTGCTGGTTTGCGGGGACTGGGTCCCGGGAGCCACGTTCCATTTGGTAAATCGCAAGGTGGATCCCTCGGTCCGGCCCTTCCTCAACCAGATCGGACTGGAATTAGGAAGCAAAGCTCAAGGTGGACACGGCGACTGTTTTTTCGTGAAGCAGGACGCCGGCATGTTTGAACGGATTCCGTTTAAGAACCCGATCACTTGGGCGTTCCAGCAGGCGTGGCCGCAGCAGGTCGTTGTTGGTTTAAAGGATGAACACCACGCTGACATGCTCGCTGGTGCTTACGGAGTCATGATTTGGGCGCGAACCTTGGACCCAGACGAGAAAGCGCATGTCAGCGAGGTCAACGCCACCATCCTTCAGGGCTGGTATGGTAAGGGGCGGCTCATCATCTCGACCTTTGAGTTGCTGACGAGAAACATCAATGATGATCCGGTGGCGACCATCATGCTCAATGATTTGATCGGTCACGCCACAGAGGCTTTTACCCCTGGCCTGCGGTTTAAGTGAGAGGTCGCTCGCAACGTGGTCTCTACAAATGCGCGAGCCTGCAGTCACAGGCCGTACATGGTCAAGTCGGCCCCGAGGTTATGTTGAACTTGTGCATGGTTGGAACCGGCGGAATCGCCGCAGAGCACATGAAAGCCCTCCGTGCGCTGAAGGGGGTCGAGCCCTGCTGGGTTGTTTCCCGGACACCGCAGAAGGCAAAAGAGTTCGCGGCCCAGTGGGGATTCGAGCATGCCAGTGCCAACCTCGAGGAAGCGGTGGCGGATACGAGAGTACAGCTGGTAGTCATTGCCTCACCCAGCGAACAACATTCGAGCCAAGCTCTCCTTGCGATGCAGGCGGGAAAGAACGTAATCGTCGAAATTCCGGTGGGACTCAGTTTTGCGGAAGCCGAGACAGTTGCCAACGTGTCCTCGCAATCTCGATGCCGAGCGCTGGTGTGTCATACGATGCGTTCCTTCCCGGCCATCCGGGAGGTGAGGCGGAGAGTTCAAGCCGGGGAACTCCACCTGAGCCAGATCGCGGGCTACTTTGCCATTCCTCGCCGTCGCAACCAGAGCCGCGCGGGGCAACGGAACTGGATCGACAACCTGCTCTGGCATCATGGCTGCCACATGATTGATGCAGCACTATGGGTGCTGGGCACGAATGAAGCGGAACAGGTGAGCGCGGTCGTAGGAAAACCGCACCCCCAGTTCGGCATGGCGATCGACGTCGCCATACATTTTCGGACGTCCGCTCAGCAAGTGGTGACGCACTCGCTGACCTACAACACGGAACAGTTCTGCTGGGAGCTGCGTTTTATCGGCGATGAGGACACTCTGACCTTTCGGAATGGCCAGTTGCTCAACGACCGGAACGAGTCCGTAGTCCCTGCGGCTTCCTATCTCGATCTCGCCGCGCAGGATTCACAAATGTTAGCCACTTTGGTCGGGGGCACCCCGAGCGACTATGACATCTCGAGCGTATTGGGCACGATGCAGATCCTCGAGACGGCTGCAGCGTCGGCCAAGAGTCAGAGCATGAACGAAACCACCAGGGTGGAAGCATGATCATTGACGGCTATGCCCACTGCGGGGTCTCTAAATTTTTGCCGGTTGAAGAATTGCTCACGGTGATGACTCGCTCGGGAGTGGATCGCGCCATGTTGTGCCAGCACTTGGGAGAATACGACAACCGCTATCTGCAGAGCGTCGTCAACCAGCATCCCGACCGCTTTGTGGCCACGTGTCTGGTCGATTTCTCCGCGCCTGAAGCCTCGCATGAGCTGCGGCGCTGGCATGACACCGGATGCTTTCGGGGACTGCGTGTGGTATCGGACACCCTTGGGCAACACTTTGATCTCTGTGCGAAAACCTTACTCCTCGGAATGCACATCGTGCTCTATGCGCCGGAAGGCATTGCCGGCGCTGTCCAGCCAGTCCGGCGGTTGGCGCAGCAAGCCTCCGAGGGCCGGATCGTGATTTCCCACCTCGGCAATCCCCGAGTCGAAGACGACCGCCTGGTCTATGGCAGAGAGCTACTGGAACTTGCCATGGAACAAAACATCGACGTCCAGCTTTCCGGTTTGTCCATGTTCTGTTCCTACCCATATCGTCCGTTGCAGGCATTCATCCGGGAAGTGATGGCTGCGTTCGNNCGGATCGCGTGCTCTGGGGTTCGAATTTCCCGGTGAGTGGAGGGGACGCGGAATTGTACCGACGTGACCTGCTCTTTGTCGGCTCGAGCGATCTCGGGCTCACCGACGGCGAGATCGAGCAGATCATGGGCGGGACGGCAAATAAGATTTGGTTTGGGGGGAGGACTAAAGACTCATGATCAGAGAACTCGCAAAGGCCTTACATTTCAAAGACAAGCTCAACAGCGGGAAAGCGTGTTTGGGGGCGCAGATCGCAATGACCGATCCTGCGATCGTAGAGATTCTGGCGCGCGCGGGCTTCGACTGGCTGATCATCGACACCGAGCACAGCATTCATGACACGGCTTCGATGCGGGCAATGCTCCAAGCCGCGACTCACACGGAGTCAATCGTAGTGGCGCGTCCGTTGCGGCTGGATAGCGACGAGATTCGACGGTTCCTTGACCTGGGCGCGCAAGGAATCCTTTGCCCCTTCATTAATACCGGCGAAGAAGCGCAACGGTTTGTGCAGGCCTGCCGCTACCCTCCAGCCGGCATAAGGGGCTTCGGGCCTCGACGTGCGGGGGGTTATGGATTTGATGCGGATGAGTATTTCAAGACGGCCAATCAAGCGCTGGTTTGCATTCCAATTATCGAGTCTCAGGCGGGAGTCGAGAATATCGAAGCCATCGTCGCAGTCGACGGCATTGATGGCGTCACCATTGGCCCGATGGACCTCTCCATATCTTTAGGTGCATACAAGCAGTTTGATCATCCCAAATACCTTTCGGCGATTCAGCAAGTGACCAAGGCCTGCCACAAGTTCGGCAAGGCGATGGGAACGGGTTGTTACAGTCTGGACCATGCCAAGAAGTGTGTGGAAGCCCACGATGTTCTCCTCATTGCAGGTGGCGATGACACCTTCCTCGCCAGCGAGTCCCGTCGTTGGCTCGAGGCACTACGATAATGGCGAGACCAAAGGAAAGATTGCGGGGCCTCTTTCTTCCCAACCCAGCTCTACGTCACCCCTGGCAAGATGACGTGGTGGAGGCCGTAAGTTCCCAGCACGAGTTGAACATCTTTGACTATGAGTTGCCACTGGCCCCCCAGTTTCAGGATGTAGACGTGGTCATTGACTTTGGCGGCTCCATGGGCACGCGGGAAATGGCGGACGCTGCCGCTTCGGTAAGGCTCTGGCAGTTGCTGGGCACCGGGTACGACCACTTCGATTTGGACTATTGGCGCACGAAGAATATTCCCGTGGCCAATTGTCCGGGAGAGTTTACCGGCGTTCCACTCGCGGAATGCGCCATGATGTTCATCCTCATGTTGGCGAAACGCTGGCCTGAGACCCAAAGCAGCGTGAAGCGGAAGTTAATGTGTGTTCCCATGGGCCACGAACTGGAGAATTCACGGCTGGGGTTGGTTGGTTTTGGCGCCAGCGCGCGGCGGTTGGCATCGAGAGCCCGCGCGTTCGGGATGAGGATATCCGCCATTGATCTCCGGGATATTTCCCCTAAGGAGCAGAAGGAGTTCGGGCTGGAGTTTGCTGGTAAGCCGGCAGCCCTCGATCGGTTGCTCAGCCAGAGCGATTACCTGTCGCTTCATCTGCACCTTAATCAGGAAACCCGCCACATTCTCAATGAGCGTTGCTTTGGGCTGATGAAGACGACCGCTTGCCTTGTCAATGTGGCGCGCGGCGAGCTAGTGGACGAAAAGGCCCTCTATGTGGCTCTGGCGGAGGGTCGCTTGGCGGGTGCCGCTTGTGACGTTTTCAATCGAGAGCCGGTCGATCCCGGCAATCCGCTTCTGCAATTATCCAATTTTATTGGCACGCCACACATCGCGGGTGTGACCGACTGCACATCTCGGCGTCGGGCTGCTTGTGCGGCACAGAATATCGACCGCCTGGCCGCCGGGCTCGAGCCTTTGTTCCGTATCGATTCTATGGCGAAGTCTTGATTCGCCGCCGGCAACTACAAACTCAGGGTGAAGACGCTTGCGATCGAAACTGGAATTTCTTCTGAAAACCGCGGGGAAGAGGAAGCCTTGGGGGGTCTGCGAATGAGTTCTTTGGAAATGAGTTCCTTGGAGACGATACGAGATTATGAAGTGCCGCCCGGCCATGTTGCCTTGTGGTGGCTGGGTCAGCTCGGCTATATCTTCAAGTCTCCGGGTGGGAGCATTATTGCCATCGATCCCTATCTCACCAATAGTTGTGCGGAAGGCGCCCGACGGGCTGGCTTGGACGTCGATCGGCTGATTCCGCCACCGATCGAGCCCGAGAAGATGGACGTCGACGTCATTGCCTTTACGCACTCCCACGGAGACCACTGCGATCCGGAGACCGTACTCAGGCATCGTAGCGCGGGTCGCAAGACGCGCTTTGTCGCTCCCGGGGAAACCGTAGAGAAACTCCTGGGCTTAGGAATTACGCAAGACGAAGTACTGATGACTTGGCCAAACAAGGAGTATCGTTTTGGCGATCTACGACTGAAAAGCACCTTCGCCATTCCTTTCTGGTCGGACGACTTAACCCACATCGGGTATCTCATTTTCATCGACAACGGCCCAACTATCTACCTGACTGGCGATACCGACTATCACGACGTGCTTGCCTATATTGCGGATTACAAACCTGACATCATGATCACGGTGATCAACGGTACGTTTCGAAATCTGGGTCCGAACGAAGCTGTACAATTGACCGCAAAAATCAACCCCAAGATAGTGATTCCGTGTCATTACGACCTGTTTCCGGACAATTCACTAGACCCACGGATATTTCGGGCGTTTCTCCACGTCTCTGGCATGTCGAATAAGTACGTAGTGCTTGAACATGGCAAAGCATTTCTTTATCCCGCATCATGAATTACGTCGTGACAACTAGGCCTCCGCATTTTGGAAGCATACTGTTGGTTCATAGCCAAGGTAGTCATTTACAGGTGCCAAAACAATGAAACGAAAAGTCTTAGTCACTGACTACGCCTGGAGGAGCCTGGACCGGGAGCGCCGAATTCTGGCGCGGGTCGGGGCGTCGGTGGTTTCAGCAAAAACCGGAGATGAAGACGAGCTGGCAATGTTGGCGTCTGACGTAGACGGGATTCTCACGAATTGGAAACGAGTGAGTCAAAAGGTAATTCTAAATGCTCCTCACTGTCTGGCCATCGGACGTTACGGAATCGGCCTAGATAATATCGACGTACAATTCGCCACAGAGGCCGGCATTGTTGTAACCAACGTGCCCAACTACTGTGTGGAAGAGGTTTCTGACCATGCGATGGCGCTGCTGTTGTCTTTAGCGCGGAAGGTCACATTTTACGACCGGGCGGTCAAAAGCGGTGTTTACAATCTGCAGGCGGAAACGCCGCTTTACAGAATTTCCGGCAAGACACTGGGAATCCTGGGATTTGGCAAAATCGCCAGGGCTTTTTACCAGAAAGCAATCGGTTTCGGACTCAAGATACTCGTCTGCAGTCCTCGCCTGAGTCCATCGCAGATTGCCGGCTATCAGGTCGAACTGGTGTCCTTTCCGGAATTGCTGCAGAGGAGCGATTATCTTTCGATCCACGTTCCACTCAACTCCGAGACGCACCACCTTTTTAGCCTCGATGTCTTCCATCAGATGAAACCGAGTGCCTTCCTCGTGAATACATCTCGCGGCGCAGTCATTCAGGAACGCGCATTGTTAACTGCTCTGAATGAAGGCCTTATCGCGGGCGCCGCCCTTGATGTCCTAACCACGGAGCCACCTGATCTAAGCGATTCCTTGATTCGTCACCCGCGAACCGTCATCACTCCTCATGCGGCGTTTAACTCCGAGGAGTCTGTGGAAGAGTTGCAGGCAACCGCGGCCGCCCAGATGGCCGATGTTTTTTCTGGGAATCTCCCGCCATCTGTCGTAAATCCTAGAGTGTTAGGACAGCCGAATTTGCGGGCAACCTTTGTCGGTAATGGATCTTCGGGCATGTAGTCTCGATTGTGGTTCGTGGCATCCCGGCACAGCGCAGCAGGTGTTCTATTGGCGCAAGCTGTATCGGTCGGGCCGATTGGGCTGTTCTCGACAGTTACTTCCCGTCGATGGTAGCGGGACATCAGGGTGATTCCTTACCTCGTATCTACGGAATTACCGGCTCTCAATTTTCCGTCGTTGATAAGCGGCTCTTTGCGGTCTGCCAGCGGCTATCCGGTTCTTGCGCGCAACGCGAAGTATCCCTTGAACCGGAATCGGTAAGACAACAACCGTTACACGAGCACTGGGAGAACAGGGCATTGAAGAAAACGCACTCAAACTCAGTGCACGCAAGAGGATGACCGAGAACTAATTGGCGAGCTTCCAAGAATGAAGAACGTCGGGATTGTAATCATTGACGATTTTCACTGCCTGGATGAAGCAGTGCAAAGGGAGTTGGCCGATCATCTAAAACTACTTTCTCAATTTGGATTTCTCCTGACCGCATCCACGAAAGTCCCAATAAAGATGAATGTTCTCAAGAGTGGAGCACAACATAATAGGGGCTTTCCTTTCGGTGACACGTTCGATCTGACCTCGTCGGAACCAAGTGCCAAGTTTTCATCCAGCACAGAGAGGGCGATGGCAAGACCCACGCAAACGTCGTTGGGTCCAATTAGTTGGTTTTCTCATTTCGCGTCAACTACAGAGGAAGCCACTTGATCTAGAGGAACTTCGAGCGTACCAGTTTTGTTGGTTGCGAGCTCGCAAATTCCCGTGCGCAGGTATGCGCCACCCTTCGGCACGTCAATTTCTTCGTGAAGCGGGACGCCCAATTTCTCGAAGGCCGCGTAGAGCTGCGGATTCAAGGAGATATCGGCGGATTTCACGATTGAATTCACAGGAGTTCCGCTCTGATCGTATGCCACAAGTGCAATTTTTATCTTGTCCTGGTATTGTCCTTCCGCAGTGACTTTGAATGTGAGGTCATGCAATAAAACCGCAAAGTCTATGCTGTACCGCATTAGCGGCCCTTTCAGGCTCTTTTTCTTGCTCGTGTCGGCCACCTTTGATCCGGGCTGTGAAGCCGGCAACGGCAACACGCGTATCTCATAAACGATCTGGGTAGCGGCGGGGAGGCCGCCGATCATCAAAGGTCGCAGCGGATCGGGTTCGGGCTGAGCTGAATCTTTCGTTGCTCCGCCGGCTTCTTCGGCATAATATCCATGCCGATAGGCCAGCTTGTAAGCCCCCTTCAAGAGCTTGACCTCGATCGGTCTATAGCGGCCGTCTGCTTGCTTATCCGTTGGCGAGTAGGAAATCGTATAGTAATGGGCGCCATTGCTGATAACGCGGGCTAACGCCTCTTTGAACCCATTGCTGTTGTAGAAAGCTTCTCCGCCCGTATCCTGGGCGATCTCATCCATGGTTGCCGCGTGCGCGTCTTGCCGTGCATAGTCCCGCGAGTCCTGTTCTCGCAGCACCTCATCCGTGTCCCAACGGGGAGAAGTGACTTCCGCGATCTGTTGGCCTTGGACGGTCCTCCAATTATTCTTGTCGACCGACTTCACCCTTGACTCATTCGAGACGACCTTCAGGGCAAGACCCTCGGGTGCTATCGGGTAGATTGCCACCTGCGCCGCGGCGAGCATATCCACAGTTTTTCGAAGTTCCAGTTGTTCGGGCAAGCTGAATTCGTAGTTCTGAACACCTCTGCCAGGAATGATGGACAGAGGAAACGAGTCCGAGAACCAGATCACATTCTTTGATCCTGGAACTCCCCTGAGATAGTTCGCCAACTCCTGCAGCGCCTGCATGGTCAGAGTCTTGCGCAAGCGATCCTGAGAGTTCTGCGTCTGGTTGTGAAATTCTTGCAGTTTGTCCATGGATGCGACCTGCTCAGCTCTCATCCCGGCGCCTGAAGTAGTGAGCTTGTTGTTGGTCTGCGTGTCCGCATTGTCCACCGGACCTGCTCCAAGCAGAAGAGACGGCTGCGGCCCAGCTTCGCGCTTCTTCAGCGCAGCCGTAAGGATGGAAGCATCAGAGGTGAATCCCTGCACCATGCGCAGGCCTGATGAAAGCGTGAAAATTGCGATGTGCGATCCCGCCGGAATGGACTCCAGGAAACTGGCCAATTGATGAGGTAATTTCGATTGATCGGCCAATGGCGTATTCAGGGCGTCCAGCAGCACCAGAGTCATCGAGTCCGCAGGTTCTTCGACCGGATAGTTGGTATAAGTATTAGGTGGAAGACGCGGCAATTTACCCTGGTCAGGCACGCCTTTGTGTTCCTCAAAGGAGGCAATCGTCTGTGGCTTACCCTCTTCAAAGATCTGAAAATCTTCCTTCTGCAGTCCGGTAATCGGTTCGCCCGTGCGATCGGTCACCACCACGTTCACAATCGCAACATTTACTTTGGCTTTGAAAACTGCGTTCGATGAGTGCGCCGTCTCGGTGGTCTGTGAACAAACCGAAACGACTGCAAAGCAGGAGAGTGCGATGTATTGGAACCAGCGGCAGATAAGCATTTCGGCTCCAACCCTCTGCGCCACTGAACAGTTAGCGCGTGCGATTCTTAGCCGGAATCTCCTTTTGGTTCAAAAACGGCATTGATCATATACCCATCCCGCTGTTCGCCGATAGTCTGAAACAATTTTCAGACTGACCGGCCCCTAGCGCTCCGATATCCGAACCCGCACCGTGCCGAAATTGCCCGATATTCCGCAACTTTTGCAACACCTCTCCTCCTTGCCTAGTCCCTTGTAGACAGATTCCGCTGCTTGAGCGCGCCCGCCGATCTATCCCGTCGGTACCGGCAGTAGCGAGATCCGATCTAGCATTGCCCCGAACCGCCGCCGGTTCAGATGTCCTTCCGCCAGCAGTAGCCAGTGAATCTCTGGATCCTGACAGAGAAGATCGCGATCCTCATCAGTACTAGAACCAGTCTCATAAACGCCAGCAGACCGATAGTTGCCTGTTCGCTTTCGGACATCTAAGGCCGGGGATGGACACATTTTAAACACACTCGTTCGGAAAGCGATATTCTCTAGTCCTTTCCCGCCAAGGGGTTACGCTTCGCGCTAGATTGGAAGCAATCTTGCAATGCGAGAGACCAGTCCCTGATCGCTTCGCTTGGTATTTGGCCCGCGCCGGTGGCAGCGTTGTGGTAGTAGGAGGAGGAACTCGAGATGAAAGCACTAGGTCAGGATCTTCGCCACGCGCTGCGTCAGTTGCGCAAGAGCCCAGGATTCACCTCGGTTGCCATCATTACGCTCGGCCTCGGCATCGGCGCCACGACAGCCATCTTCAGCGTGGTCTACGGTGTGCTCCTGCGACCGCTACCCTATAGCGATCCCAATCGGATCATGGCCATTTTTGAGGTCACTACCAAGGGAACATTGAACCGTCTCGCCGATCCGAACTTCGACGACTTTCGCGATCAAGCCCACATTTTTCAGAAGATGGCAAAGTACAGCGCCTACATCTCCCCGGTCTCGGGCGCCGCGCAGCCGAGCCGTTCGATGGTTGCCCATGTCACTCCTGACTTTTTCCCGGTGTTTCGTGTTCAGCCGATCATCGGCCGCGACTTCAACGCTGCTGACTCCAAGAAAGGCGCTGCTCCGGTCGCTCTCATCAGTTACGGACACTGGAAGCAGGATCTCGGGTCGTCGCCGGATTTATCGCGGCTGCATTTGAGAATTGATAGTACAGATTTCTCCGTGATTGGCGTGCTGCCACCGGGATTTCAGTTTCCTGCGGACGCGGACCTGTGGGTGGCGGCCGACCGGGAGGGCGAAAACCAGAGCCGAAGCTCACACAACTACGACGCCGTCGGCCGTCTGAAAGATGGCGCCACTGTCGCGCAGGCAAACGCGGAAATCAGCGCGATTGGGCGGCGCATTCATGACGCCTCCAGCGAGCAAAACGACTATCTTCTCAAAGATGCGACGGTGGTCCCGCTGCAGGATTCCATGACGGGCCGGGTTCGACCGGCATTGCTGGTTTTGCTCGGGGCGGTCGGATTTCTTCTTCTGGTGGCGTGCGCCAATATTGCCAACCTGTTGCTCGCGCAGGCCTCGGTGCGGGAACGCGAGCTTGCGATCCGCAGCGCCCTCGGAGCTGGGCGCGGACGCCTGTTCCGGCAGTTTCTCACCGAAACGTCGTTGCTGGCGCTGCTCGGAGGCGGCCTCGGAGTGCTGGGAGCCTTCTGGGGCGCCTCGGTGCTGCTGGCGCTGTCGCCTGAGAATCTGCCGTCTTCAGGCAGCGTCTCGGTTAATTTTCCGGTTCTTGTGTTTGCGCTCCTGCTGTCCTCGGCGGTCGCTCTGGGGCTGGGCGCATTTACCGCCTGGCGGGCCACTTCGCGCAACTTGCGCAATCAACTGGAAGAGGGCGGACGCGGGCAGGCGGGTTCGCACAGCCGGCGCATCGGCCCCCGCATCGTCGCCGGCCAGATCGCCGTCACGCTGGTCTTAGTCATCGGAGCAGGCCTACTGGGCCGCAGCCTGATGAAGGTGCTCGAAGTCGATCCCGGATTTCGCGTCGACAAGATCGTCACCATTGACGTTGCGCTGCCCTGGCCGGGTTGGAACGATTACAAAGCAAGGGCAGCGGAAGGAGTTTTCTTCAGGAACCTGCTTGACCGCCTCAAGCAGGTTCCGGGCGTGCGCGGAGTCGGTGCGACCAGCGGCCTTCCTCTGGATGGCGGCCTGCCTGACGGCATGTTCTTGCTCATGAGGCCGGACCAAGCCCCCAAAACTCCCAGCAGCCTGGGCGCGATGAGTCGCCTGTTCGATACCCTGTTTCGAGACAAGGAGAACCAGGGAGAAGCAGATTTCTGCGCCGCCACGCCGGGATATTTCCAGTCGCTCGGAATTCCCCTACTTCGAGGACGCATGTTCGACGAGCGCGACGGCCCGGATTCACCGCACGCGGCGCTAATTAGCGAGTCGCTCGCGCGCGCCCGCTGGCCGGGTCAGGATCCGATCGGCCACACCATCGAATTTGGAAATATAGACGGCGATCTGCGCTTGCTGACTATTGTGGGGATGGTCGGTGACGTTCACGAATACGGCGTCGATGTTCGACCCCGCTCGACTGTCTACGTAGATTTGTTTCAACGTCCCGAGCCGGCAATCACGGTAATTATGTTGAGCGATGCCGACACCCGTATGGTCACTTCGGCTGCCCGCGAAATCTTGCATGAGCTGAATCCCGAAATTCCGCCGAGGTTCCGGACATTCTCGCAGATCTATTCGGCCTCGCTCGGCTCACGCCGATTCAATGTGATTCTTGTCGGTTGCTTCGCAATGCTGGCGCTGCTGTTGGCAACGGTCGGCATCTTTGGAGTGATGGCCTATTCGGTCAACCGCCGCACGCGCGAGATCGGCGTGC
>PKYX01000221.1:3520-4956 GCA_003132825.1 Acidobacteriaceae bacterium | reverse complement strand
ACCAATGTTCTCCTCCCTGTACCTATGCCCCAGACGGTCGGGCGGGATGAACGAATCGATGTAGACCCCATGTACGCTGTGGCCCAGCACGGAACGGTGGTCGATGTGGCAGACCGCTCTCGGCGGAAACCAGGGAAAGATGTCCTTGAGGTCTAGGTCTGGAATGGGCGCGCGGCCGGGTCCCCGCAAAACGGCGAGCACGTCCGCGGCCGCCCTCCAGCTTTCCTGATGTGCGATGAGCGCAAAGTCGAGCGGCATCGGTATGTCACACTTTCCTAAACCGGTAACTGGGTCGCCCAGGCGAGGGTCATCTCGCCCGGCAGCCCCAGCGTATCGAGGGTCGTGAGGTAGTGCCGCAGAGCAGCGCCTCGGAGTTCGGAGATGGTGAGGCCAACCGCGGGGAGCGACGGCTTGACGCAGGTTCCGCAGCAGAGTTCGCAGTGGCCATCCGCGTCTTCCCGGGCAAACATCTCGGCCAGCGTGGTCATGACCTCAGTGTGCAGCTCATGCACCTTGTCGTCGAACCGTCGGACATCGAGCGCCCGCTCGGCCTTGAGGATCGACATTGCATGATCAATGTGGTCTTCTTCCTCGGCGGCAATCGCGGCGAAGGTGTTGCCCAGGCTGCCCGGCGCGACCTGTCCTACGCGCTTGTAGCTGGCGACGGCGAAGGACTCGAGCATGACCTCCTGAATAATGAGACAGCCGATAAAGTCCCGCGCGTCGATCCGGCGAAGGAACGCGCTGCGGAGGCGCTTCCAATACTTGGCGTCTACGTTGTTCGGCACCGCGATGCCCAGCTTTTCGCCCTCGGCGGTGAAGGCGGCGGCATGTCCCCGTTCGCTCTCCGCATGTTCGAGGGCGTCGGCTACTTCTTCGGGATCCTCAGAGATCTCGGCCAGAGAGGTGTAGTTCAGAACAGCGATTAATTCTCCGGTGACTGCCTGGGCGAGTACGTCTTGCCAGATCGGTGCGGTGGTTGCGAGGGATGGCTTGAGACATGTAACGAGTTCCATGGCATTCTCCGAACGGATCGATTTAGAGCAATGCGAATCTTCTTACGGAACTGGATCAACCAGGGTCTTCGCCCGATTCGGCGTGATCAGGCTTGTAGCCATCGCGCACCGGATGACGCGGAAGCATAGGATCGCAACAACCAATGACAGCGCGCTTCGTGCCCCTCCGTGCAAGCCACGAAAAAAGAAACGGCTGCAACCCAGAGGATTGTACAGTGCCGCGAAATCACCAGCCAGTCGCTGCGGCCCTCGATTCTGGGGTGCGACGCACACCCGGGGAGGACACGGCAGTGCCCGGAAACCGGGCGCCACTTGGCCTTTTTTCTGTCATCTCTCGAATGGGCTGAACCGCAGGCGGTTTGTTTCCCAGGGGTCTTCCCCCTGCAACCGATGATCGCCACCACGTCTTCGAGAGAGCGG
>PKYX01000221.1:0-3497 GCA_003132825.1 Acidobacteriaceae bacterium | reverse complement strand
GCGCGCAACCGATTTCCACAGTAGCCCATCCGAGCCATTCCCACCCGCCACCCCAGCCGTTAGTCTGTTTGTGAGCAGACTTCGGGGGAGGGCTGTTCGACGAACGTCCCGACTCTAATGAGTCTGGGACGTTTTCGTTTTGGTGGTTCCTTGCAAAATGATCGCCGCAGGAATTCGCAACGGGGCCGGGCCGATTGTCGCCAGGTCATCCGATCCAGTTCGATCGTCGCCTAGAGGGTTTGAGGCATTTAGCGGCCGGTCGGCCGGAAAGCTGCTGACTCCGCAGGTGCGCTAGGAGCCTCGATGGCGGCAAACCGCCGAGCCTGACGCGGGCCCAAAAAAACACTCAGTCCGGTTTGCGCTTGTACACCAACTTCAGGGTGTCAAACTGCAGGATTCGCTGCATTTGATTGTGAGCATGGACCGCCCAGGGTCCAACGGTGTCCAGCTTCAGATAAGCCCGCCAGTGCTTCAGGGCCTGACGCGGCTCTTTGACTTTTTCGTAAGCCAGCGCCAGATTGTAGTGCGCATCGGCGTAGGTGGGCGCGAGCTGCAGGGCGGCATGGTAGGTGTGAATGGCTTCGACGACCCGGCCGGTCTCGTCGAGCACGTTGCCGAGGTCAAAATAGGCCAGCGCGTAGCGTGGATCGATCTCGATGGCGCGACGGTAATGTTCTTCCGCCAAGCCGTATTCCTGGCGGTTGTAGTAGAGCGTTCCCAGATTGATGTGCGCCGCGGCATGTTCGGGATCGAGTTGCAGGACTCTTTGATAAGCCGCGATGGCCTGCGACTGATGGTTGGGATCTTCTTCGAGCGCAATTCCCCGGGCGAAAAGTTCGGAGACGTCGCGCGGCACCGGCTCCAATCCCGCTCGGTCAATCGGCGTACTGGTCACGACCCTTTGTGCGGGATCAAAATCAAACATGAATTGTCCCGCGATGGGCTCGAGCACTCTGCCCGCATGACGGAAGGCCACACGATGCCCAGCGCTGAACGAACCCGCCTCGAGCAAAGGATTTTCCATGCCCGCCGCCCGCTGCATAGCCTCGAGTGATTGCCGGATGACTGCGGGCCGCACCTTACGGGCGCACAAATCCTGCACCTTCTTGATTTGCAGGAGGTCGAAGAAGGAGTAGCTTTCGGCGGCGGCTACCAGTTCGGCTTTTTCCCAAGCCGACAATTGACGGGCCGTGAGCCGAAGAATCCGAAGTAGGTCTGCTCGACTGTACCGATACACAGTTTTGAGAACACTTTCAGTGTGTATTATCTGGAAGCTCGCTCACGCTTGCAAGCGGAAAGTGGTTCGAGGAGGAATCCAAGCCGACAATAAAGGCCGCTGGGTGCAATCCAGGCTCTGTGGCCGTTCTTGAGCGGCCGCCGGGACCCACGACTGCTTGAAACCGGCCGCCCGAAGCCCAGCAGAATCGCCCATTCCGGGCGGGAAATATTCTCGGAAGCGAATCGGATTGGAGCCCGAATGCGCCGGGATCAGAATGCGATGGGGGCGCTGGCAGGAACGCTCTCCGGAGCCTCAGGCTGGTTAACCTTGTGACGGACTCCTGACCCTGCATGGATTCTCCCGCAAACCGCTTGCCTGGGTAACAGGGCGAGCCGATGGCCTGGTGCTGGTCGATCTGCGGCGCACCGATCGGACGGCGATCACGCATGATATGGGGAAGATGGCGTCGATAGCTGCGAGCGGTATGATGGATTGCATGTTCCCGCGGGAGTGGCATGAAACGTCGGTCCGTAGCGCAGCCTGAATCCACCAAGAAACTGACTGGCCTGGTGCTGCAAGCCTGCCTGGTCGGGAAAGACGCGGCGTTCAACCTCCGCGACTTCATCGAGAATTCCTCCAATATGGCGTTCATCGCGGTCAAGGACTGCGAGAAAGAACTCGACCGCATGGAGCGCCGCATTGACGAGGAAATTACCGCCGCCATCACCGCGGTCACCGAGGCCGAGGCCCGCGAGCTGCTGGCTTGCCTCAAGTTCATCATCGACCTGGAGCGCATCGGAGACCTTACCTATTCCGTGGCCCAGCGCTTGCAAAACTTGACGGTACGGCTGCTGCGCGATGACGCCCGCGACCTGATCGCCATGGCGGAGGTCCTCGAGAAGATGCTCGAAGCCGTCCATCGCGGCTTTCTGGAGCGCGATCTCGAACCGGCTGCCTGGGTGCTGCAGGCCGACTCCCAGATTGACCGCGCTTGCCAGACGGTATTTCGCCGCCATTTGGAAAGCCGCGAGCGCCGTCGCCGGGACTACAGCACCCCGGTGCTGCTCATGGCGCAGGCGTTTGAACGCGCTGGAGATCATGTCAAGAATCTGGGCGAGGAGTTGTTCCATCTGGTCGAAGGCCGTAGCGTGCGGCATGAACCGAAACGCCCGGGTCGCTATCGGCTGGAACCGGCAAACCCCGTGGCCAGGCCTCGAACCGGAGCCGGCGATCGGGATTGAACGCCCAGGGCAGCGTCTTTACTCGCTCGCCAGAGTCATGCGGCGACGCAGCCACTCACGCATCGCCAAACCGAGCCCCGCCAGAATCACGAAGGGCACAGATGCCGCTGTGCGAACCGGCAGCAAGATCGCCCAGCCCGCCAGAGGCTGCACAAGCCGCATGCCGATGACCGCTATGGCGGCAGCCCCCGGCCAGGCAACAGCCGCGATCGAAAGAGCCAGCACGATCCGAAAGGCTCGATTTACCAAGACCAACCGGCGCCAGAAGCGCAGCAGAAAGACGATGCCGGGTAGCAGGAGCAGATGGTCGTACACCGCGTCACTCGGAAGCAGTGTCACCACCGAGATGGCCAGCAGCAGGCTGACCGTCAGGGCGAACTCTCCCGATGCGGCCGACACATGACGCATGCGCCAAGCGAGGGCTAGCGCGGCCACCAGGAGCCCTCCCATCAGCGCCGCCCCCCCATGCGGCCCCCAAAGATCTCTCGCCAGCGGCGGATAGGTATATTTTCGGTAGCCGGACAACACATGCAACCACTCGAAAATCCAGTGGGGTGAGATCAGCAGGGCGCTGGTCGCGAGTAGCGCCGTCCCTCCGAGAAAACCGTAGCCGAATCCCCGGCGCCCGCGCCAATCGGCGAGGGTCCACAGCAAGAGATACAAAACAAGCAAAACGATCAACTGAGGTTTGATGGCGGCAAGCGCCAGCCAGCATCCCGCCGACCCAGTCCGGTTCTTCCCCAGCGCGGCCACAGACGCCGCCAGGAGAAACTGCACGAGAAGTCCCCATTGCAGAGCAAAAACCGCCTCGAGCCCCGGGTAGCTGAACAGCGTCAGGATGATCAGGATGGCCACCCGGTCCGGGCTTGTCCGCAGGCCAAAAAATCGCACCCACAGCAGAACGGTGAGGGCCAGAAGCAGGGGGAAAACTAGGGCAAGCAGGACGCGCGCCGCCCCGAAGTCGAGTCCAGCCAGCGGCAGGGCCACAATATCGGTGAATGCGGGATAAGAAAAGGTTCGGTAGCCGGCGTCAGGAT
>PKYX01000364.1:2087-6426 GCA_003132825.1 Acidobacteriaceae bacterium | reverse complement strand
CCAGGTCGTCGACATCCTGGTCGATAGCGTTCGCCTTGGCGGAGTCACGGTCGAGGTCGAAGGTTCGCCAGTCCCAGTTCGGATCTTGGTACACGACGTAGCGAAACTGGTCCAGGAAAAGATCGGCGGGAGCCGGACCGCCAGCAAGACGTGCCCAGGAGAGCTCTGTTCCCGGCTCAAGACGCGGGAACAGAACCTTGCCGGTTGAGGTGGTGGCTGGGCTGATGATGGTCTGCGCCGTTTGGACCTGGCGCGGCGTCAGGCAGTCGGGGCCCTCCGCAGCTTTGCACTCGAGGGCTTTGAAGTCGACCTGGCAGCTCTCGGGGTCCTCGATGAGGCCGTCCTTCAATCCGTCGTTGGCGTCGCAGGCCTCGAGAACGGCGCGATGGATTGTCGCGTACTTCGCAGGTGGAATATAGGCGGTCGGGTCTCTGAAGGTTTGGACAGCGAGCCAGAGCGCCCACGCGTTTCGACGGACGTTCGCCGGGTCGCCGGCGATGATGCCGTCGAACTCATCCGGGTAGCGGTAGGCCTGTAGGAGGCCTTCGCGTCCGCCCCCAGAACAGCCGTTCCAGTAGGAATATCGTGGGGCGCGGCCATAGAAGGCTTTGATGAGCGTTTTGGCCTCGACCGTCATCTCGCGCTCAGCTCGGTAGGCGAAGTCGACGAACTTCTCCGGGTGACCCACGAGGAAGCTGGCACCCCTGGCCGTATGACCGTCATCGGTAGCGCTAGTGGCGTAACCCCGGCGGAGGGCATCGGCCATATCGTCGTAGGAGGAAGCGGAAATGGAGCCTCCCCAGCCGCCGTTGCCGACTGCGAGGAACTTACCGTTCCAAGCGGAAACCGGGAGCCAAATCTCGATTCCGATGTCGGAATCGGAACTGGGTTTGAGATTTGCGGTGACGCGGCAAAAAGCAGGCAGGCGAGGAAATGTCACTATGCTCCCCGCGGGCGTGAAGGGGCCAGCGTCGATAGTCTTCGCCAGCGTGATGGAGACGGTTGGCGAGACCAGTTTCGAAAGACCTTCGCAGGACTGCGCGTGGAGCGCGGCGGGCGCGAAAGTAGCTACGAGGAGGATTGTGAAGCACATCCGTCCTTCCGCCATGGGCGGAACTATATCTGGCCACATGTCACCAAAGCAAGAGAATGCCTGGCTTGCTGCCGACCGCCCGGGAGGTTTTTCGCCTCCCGATGGATGGTGCCGAGGGACAGCCCGGCACACGATTCCGTCGCGGGCGATCACGAGGGTCTGTGCTGCTCGCCCCCGCGACTGCTTGATCGCAACGACGGGAGGTGGTTCGAGTCGCTCTTTTCCACAGCCTTGGATCGACAAAATGGCCGGCAACCGTGGATTTCGAAGGCTTAGCCCTGCTCGACCCACTGTTCGATCAGGCTAAATCTTATCAAGGGTGTCGGGCCAGTTCTCCACCTCAGCACCGTCCCACGCCGGGAACCATGACGATGCGAATCCAGTTCGAGGCTGCTGCGAGACTTCCGCTGGTTTGACACCGATTTGTAGAATTCGCTCCTGGAGCCCGCGCGCGGCAACCTGCTGATCAGCCGAACCATGGTAGATGAGCAACCTGCCGCTCTCTGCTCGCCACCGCAACTTCTCTGATCGCAGCAGCAAAAGGGATATGGATACCATCTGAGTAAGACCAGCCGAGCCCGGCGGCGATCATTCCTGGCGCAAGGCTCGCATCGGATCGACTCTCATGGCGCGCCGCGCGGGGACATAACAGGCAACCAGAGCCGAGGCCAGCAGCAATAGGGCGACTACGCCGAACGCTGGCGGGTCGATGGTCCCCACTTGATACCACATGCCTCGCATCGCCCGGCCGACGAGAAAGGCGCCACCGAAACCCAGTGCAAGTCCCAGGCCTGCCAGCATCATCCCTTCTCGGACAATCAAACTCATGACCCGGGCTTGGCCGGCGCCCAAGGCCATGCGCAAACCAATTTCATGAGTTCGCTGCGCCACGGCAAAGGACATCATGCCGTAAATCCCCAGCGCCGCCAGCACTAGGGCAATGATCGCGAATCCCCCAAAGAGAAGGGCCTGAAAGCGGTCTCCAGCACTGAATTCAGTGAGAACCTGGTCCATGGTTCTCACGAAAGCCAATGGCAAGTTTGGGTCGATAGACTGAACGGCCGCGGCTACGCTCTTCGTCAAGGTCTCCGGGCTTACTGCGCTACGGACTGCGAGCGCAGTCTGNNCGCAAGCCACGATTGCGGACGTCGCGAAAGACGCCCACTACGCGCCATTCGATCGCAGGACCGAGCTTCAGGACTCCGGAAGTCATTTGCTGCACGAGCACGCGCTGGGACAGAGGATCGACGCCGGAGAAATATCTCTTGGCAAAGGACGCATTCACGAGAGCCACCGGAACGCCGCCTTCGATATCCTGTTCCGTCAAGGTGCGTCCCTGGTCCATGCGAATCCCGAAGGCTGGAAAATATCCCGGGGTTACCGCCCTAAATCCCGAGCTCGGACGCGCGGACGGGTCCTCGATATTGGGTTTCCCCGCAATCTGGAAGGACACACCAAAACTTCCTCCCGGCGGCGCGCCGGTAGAGGCAGAGGCCGCTGTGACTCCGGGAATGGACTGAATCCGGTCGAGCAGTTGCCGGTAGAAGGCGTTGATCTGGACCGCGTCCTTGAGTTGGCCCTGGGGAACCGGAAGATAGCAGGTCAACAAGTGATCGGTAGGAAAACCGAGGTCGGTGCGGGAAATGTTCCAGAGGCTGTGGAGGGCGAGCCCGCCGCCGGCCAATAAGCTAAGAGCCAGGGCAAACTCGACAACCACCAGACCGCGCCGCAGGGCATGTCGGCCGCCGAATGCCGATCGTCCGCCCTCCTTCAAAACCTCGTTGAGGTCCAGGCGGGTGGCCTGCCAGGCGGGAGCGCAACCAAACAAAATGCCCGCGAGCATCGTGGTCGCCATGGTGAATAGCAGGACGGGCAAATTCAAGCGGACGTCCGCCTCCGAAAGAAGCATGCCCGGCGGCATCATCGACATGATGATTCTGAGCAGCCCCCACGCCAAACCCAGACCCAACACGCCCCCCAATGAGGCCAAAGCCAGACTCTCGATGAGGAATTGCACGAAGATTCGCCAGCGCGAAGCACCCACGGCAGATCGCACGGCTACTTCCCTCTGTCGGGTGGTGCTTCGCGCCAGCAGAAGGTTGGCCACATTGACGCAGGCAATCAAAAGCACGAAAGCCACCGCACCCAGCAGGAACCACAGACCCGTGCGAACGTCCGGGTCGAGGAAATCATTCTTAAGCGGCTCGACGCTCGCACTCCATCCCTTATTCGATTTGGGGTATTTCTCAGCCAAATGCCCGACTAATAGAGTCCATGTCGGCATTCGCCTGTGCGACTGTTACCCCTGGCTTGAGACGTCCCAGGACGACCAACCAGTGAACATCGCGATTCATGGTGTCGGGCGTGAACACGAACGGCACCACGATTTGCCTCGCCAGCCGATCTGGCTGCCCGGGAGGTTGAACGCCGATCACCGTGTAGAGTTCGCCATTCAGGTGGATCTGTTGGCCCAGAATGTTGGGGTCGCTGGCAAAGTACCCTTGCCAGAGTTTGTGCGTGATAATGACCACGTGGTCTTTGCCGGCTACCCCTTCCTCGGGTAGAAAGTAGCGGCCCATGAAAGGCCGGTCGCCAATGATCTGGTCGAGGAAGCCGGGACTCAGATAATCCCCCTGAATTCGTTCGGGTTTTTCGCCAATGGACAGATTGAACGATCCACCCCTGACAACTCCCAGACTCTGGAAAACCGTGCTTTCCCGTTTCCAATCGAAATAGTCGCCGGTCGACACTGCGTCTCTGTTGGTTCGCGCCGACCGGGACCACACTACCACCAGTTGTTCGGAATGCGGATAAGGGAAATCCGCGATCAAGGTAGCGTAAAAGATGCTATAGATCGCGGTATTCGCGCCGATGCCGAGGGCAAGCGCCAGAATGGCAACCAAGGTGAATCCGGGATTCTTTCTTAGTAGACGGAGGCCGTAGCCAAAGTCACGCCAGAGGTTTTTCATTCCGCCCCCCTCGCTTTCCCTAAGTGGGATCAGCCAAGTGCATGGTGAATGTTTAACTCCTACCCGGCAGCAGCATGATCGCGGCGAGCGCGACCCCGGCGCTTTCCGACGCTGGCGAAACGCGGAACGAACACCGCCCCGGAACACAATCATTCAATCGCAATCCGCGCCGGCACTCAAACTTTCGTTGCATTTCGATGTCCATGTTCAGATTGAACTAAGCGCCTGAAAACGCAAGAAGAATCTGTTGTATCACGCAAGGCCTAAGGACAGCTCG
>PKYX01000364.1:161-2074 GCA_003132825.1 Acidobacteriaceae bacterium | reverse complement strand
CATTGCGACCTCCCTTGCCGAATGCAGGGAGTTCGTAAACTTATCTGATAGATTCAACAGGGTAGCGTCCGATGCCGGTTGACAGCGCTACGCTATCGAGAACAGAGGAACAAATATGAAATTAACCGGAAACACAGTCTTCATTACAGGCGGGGGTTCGGGCATTGGGCGCGGGCTCGCCGAGGCGCTCCACAAACTTGGGAACAAGGTAATCATTTCCGGTCGTCGGAAGGGTCACCTAGCCGCGACCATCAAGGCCAATTCCGGCATGCAATCAGTGGAACTGGATGTTGCTCATCCGGCGAGCATTGCGGCGGTTGCGAAGAAGCTGATCGCGGACTACCCAGAGTTGAATGTGCTGATCAACAACGCGGGCATCATGCAGATTGACGATGCCGCCGGCGCAGTCGACGAAGCTGTGCTGGTGCCGACCGTCATGACCAACCTTCTAGGGCCGATCCGGATGACTTCCGCGTTGATCGATCACTTGAAGAAACAGGCTAGCGCTACGGTTATCAATGTCTCGTCAGGTCTGGCGTTCACACCGCTGGCCATGACGGCAGTGTACTGTGCCACAAAAGCGGCAATGCACTCCTATACGCTTTCGCAGCGTTACAAGCTGAAAGGCAGTTCGGTGACGGTTCTGGAGTTGGCTCCGCCATGGGTGCAGACGGACCTGTTGGGAGGCAAGAGCGACCCTCGAGCGATGCCGCTCCAAGAGTTTATTGACGAAACCATGACCCTTCTAGCCACAAACGCCACCGAGATCCTGGTGGAGGGAGTCAAGATGCTGCGTAATAATGTGGGGCCCGACGAGGGTGCGTTCCTGACCCAGTTCAACGACAGGCTGGCGCAATCGCCGCACTGAAGTCCGAGCGAAGAGAACTCCAATGCAACGCTCAAATTCGGTTCTCGCGCCTGCGAATGAGCGCTTTTGTCCGCTACCTAGACAATCACGGATTTGTCGCCACACTTGGCGGGGTTGCTGACGCGACTTCCTGGGATGCCACTCGTGGCGCACTCAAAATAGAAATTTCAGCGCCAACTGGATAACCCGCGGGCCTAGATCCGACTGGATTTGTCCGAAGTTTGGCGAGCTGATGTCGCTGACCGGGAGCTCGAAATTCGGATGGTTCAACAAGTTGAACAATTCGCCCCGGAACTGAAATTCCTTCCCTTCCCCCACCGCAATATTCTTGAAGACCGAGAAGTCCCAATTCACCAGCCCNNTCGGGAGCGAGTTTCTGGAAGGCGCTGACATTGAACCATTCTTGCGGCGTGCGCGGACCGTCGTTGGGATTCCCAATCAAACTCGGACGGTTGGCGGAAAAGCCGGTGATTTCCGGCGCACCTCCCTGTAGAGAATTGTCCGACGAATCGAACACCGTGAAAGGCCCTCCGCTCATGAAAGTCGTAATGCCGTTCACCTGCCAGTTACCGAAGGCGTGCTCGTACCAGGTTTTCGGATGGTTCCAGAATGGAAGGCTCCACTGATAACTCAGCACGAACCGGTTGCGCGCGTCGAACATCGACCGGCCGCGCTCCGCTCCAAGGTCAAAGGGGTTTTGTGCCAAGTCATTCTCTCCGGCCACGGGTTGCGATGCCGAGCCGGTGATGTTGAAGGAGGAAACATCATCGATAGAGTGGGCCAGCGTATAGGAAGCAAGGAACGAGAGGCCGTGGCTGAACCGCTTCCGCAGGCTGGCTTCGAGCGCGTTGTAGGACGAATTTGCGATTCCGGCGATCAGACCGGCCGAGGCATAGACGCAGCTATTCGGTTGCGCCAAGGTGCATCCTGAGTAGAGTCGCCGCTGGTTCACGTTGTCTTCGGTCGATATCGGATTGCCGCTCGAGTCGACACCGGGGACGAAGACCGTGGGGTTCCCTTCGATGAATCGCGGAAGCTTGACCCC
>PKYX01000364.1:0-155 GCA_003132825.1 Acidobacteriaceae bacterium | reverse complement strand
TAGGGCAGGGACAGTTTGGGCGAGAGCGTCAGAATGGTCATCGGCTCGGCGAACTGGCCGGTGAAAAGGTTTTGGCCCGCGTAGGGATTGGCAAAGTTCGGTTCGTTCACCTGCGGAGTCTGAAGAAACGGAGGAGCACTGATGGGCGACTGCAG
>PKYX01000170.1 GCA_003132825.1 Acidobacteriaceae bacterium | reverse complement strand
AACTTATCGCCGAAGCGCCCATTGCGCATCAATTCGGCAATCTGCTGCAAGACCCGTTTGCCGGGCTCATCGTTGGGATGCGCTTTGCCGGCAAAGACGAACTGCACCGGGCGTTTAGGATCGTTGACCATGGAGGCCAGGTTCTCGATGTCGGTCAGAATCAGGTTGGCTCGCTTGTAGGTGGCGAAGCGGCGGGCAAATCCGATGGTGAGCGCGTCGGGTGTGAGCACCCGGCTGAGCCTCTGCAGGATTTCAGCCGATTCGCCGCGGTACTCGGCCTGCTGCACGGCACGCTGGCGCACAAAGTCCAGAAGCCGCGACTTCAAGTGGAGATGGGTCTCCCAGAGTTCGCCATCATCCACGTCTTCAATCCCTTCCCAGATTTTCGCCTCCCCGCTGTGTCCGTGCCAACCGGTGCCGAAGTGACGGTCATAGAGGCGGAACATTTGCGGTGCCAGCCAGGAGGGAACATGCACGCCGTTGGTGATGTGGCCGATCGGAACTTCGTCTTCGGAACGACCGGGATAGAGGCCGGTCCACATGGCGCGGGAAACTTCTCCGTGCAGGGCGGACACGGCATTGGCCCGCCGCGAGAGTTTCAGCCCCAGCACCGTCATGCAGAACTCCTCGTGGTGATTGCCAGGATTCTCCCTCCCGAGTGCCATGAGGCCTTCGTGGGAAAGACCCAGAACATCGCGCAGCGGGCCCAGATGCTCCTCAATCAGGCCGGGAGTAAAGCGGTCATGGCCGGCGGGTACCGGAGTGTGCGTGGTAAAACAAACTTCGCGCGCCACTCGGGGTACCGCCTGGTCAAAGCCCAGACCCTCCTCCTGCATACGACTGCGGATGGCTTCGAGCACCGCAAAGCCGCTGTGCCCTTCGTTCAAATGAAGGACGCCGGGAGTGATGCCCATGGCTTTCAAGGCCCGAAATCCTCCCACGCCTAGCAGCAATTCCTGGCGGATACGGATGCGACCGTCGCCGCCGTACAACCGGGAAGTGAGTTCGCGGTCTTCGGGAGCGTTGCCTTCGACGTTGGAGTCGAGCAGCAGCAAGTCGCAGCGTCCAACTTTCATGCGCCAGACCTTGGCGCGGATGGGGCCGCTGCGGGTCTCGATTTCAACCGTAACCGGGGTGCCGTTGGCCCCGATGGCGGGCTCCATCGGCAACTGGCTGACATCGGTCTCAATGTATTCTTCCATCTGCCAGCCATTTTTATCGAGCCGCTGGCGGAAGTATCCCTGGCCATAAAACAAACCGATGCCAATCAGCGGAATGCCCAGGTCGGATGCGCTTTTGATGTGATCGCCGGCTAGGACACCGAGACCCCCGGAATATTCCGGGATGGAAACGTGCAGCCCAAATTCGGCGGAGAAATAAGCTACGGGACGAGGCCGCAGAATGCCGGCGTGGCGCGCTCCCCAGGTCCGGTCGGCCTCCAAATACTCGCGTTGGCGGCGGTAGGCGTAGTTGATCCGACCGTGCAGAACCAGCTCCCGCGCCCTCCGTTCGATCCCCGACAAGGGAAGCTCGGCCAGCAGCGAGATGGGGTTGTGATTGAGCTGCCGCCAGCGGATGGGATCAAGGTCGCGAAACAGGCTGCTGGTATCGTGATCCCAGCTCCACCAAATATTGCGGCCGAGCGCCCAAAGCCGCTCCTGGGAAGGAGCGATGAAGCGATCAAGCGTGCGAGCTTCGCTGACGATGGGCGCGACCTGGGCGGCGGCCTCGACCAGCATTTGTACTTCATCTTCGCGAAAGGCCCGGGGCTCGACGGTCTGCACCACCAGAACGCCCTGCAGAACGCCGCGGTCGATGAGCGGCACGCCGAGGAAGGACTGGTAGATTTCTTCGCCGGCTTCCTTGAAATACTTGAAGCGGGGATGGTTTTTGGCCTTCTCTTCGGCAACCGGAAGAACCTGCTCGGCCACGAGGCCAGCCAATCCTTCGTGGATTCCCATGCGAAGAGTGCCAATACATTTCGCACGGAGGCCAAGGGTTGCCGCCAGCACCAGGTTGGCCCGGTCCGGTTCGAGCAGATAAGCGGAACAGACATCCACCTCAAACCGCTTGGCGATAAGGGCGACGACGTTCATCAGGGTTTCGGCGGGCTTGCCGCCGCCTTTGGCGAGGTTGCCGATCTCCTCCAACGTTAAGACGTAACTGGGATCCCGAACAGGTGCGATTTGACTCACGTCCTGGCTTTCCTCGTGGTTTGGATTCAATCCGAAGTCGCGCAGAGCCATCTTGCCTGCACCTTCTTATTCTAACGTTTGGATGAAGTGGCGACGAGCAGAAACTCTAGCCGCCGGGTGCACCGATGTCCAATCGAAATTGTCGATCATCGGTAGAAGCGGCGGCCAGAGGTCAAACCTGGCGCCCCTTGCCCATTCCAGGCCCTTCTGATCACCCTTGGCGGTCCGGAACTGCCACCTCGCACCCCGTGGCCAACCACACACACCGTGGGGAGGATCCCTTCGACTTTTGCACAATCCCAGTGCCCCGTTCGTGCCAGTTGACGGCGGCCCGCTTTCCGTACTAATGTGCAATTACACCGGAAAGGAGGTGGTCCGATGACAAGTTCTGATGGTCATTGTTGTAGCTCGGTAAGACCAGGTGAGGTGGCTGAGACTTAGAGCGGTCGCTCTAAGAACTTCGCAACTCGACCGGTGATTCAGGATTGATTCCGCCCGGCCCACAAGTCAGGCCGGGACCCGGAGTTCGCCGAAGGGGCCACGTTTAGAGTGACCACCTCTTGGTCAATCCAAGCAGTCCACCGGACGGCCCGCGTGATTACTATGCGCGGGCCGTTCTGTTTTCAGTTAAGATTGTCGATCGCTCAGAGGCGACCAGACCCCGCAGTAACGGCCGCTCGCGCCGTCCCCCGAGAGGCCCGCCACGGATTCCGCCGGAGGTGAGTAGGATGAAACCGGCCCTCATGTTGCTCGGATTGGTTCTGCTGTCTCCGCATTGTTTTCCCCAGGACATCCAGGTCCGGGAGGAGGCTGTCCAACTGTTGGAGCGGGCCAATCGGGTGAGCTCGGCCCCCAATTTGCCAAATCTGGAGCGTACCGATGCGCTGCGCGTGTTTGGCGCAGACTCGATCCAGGAAGGAACCTTCACTCGCGTCGTGATGCAGGGCACGGGACGCCGTGACGACTACAACTTGGGTAACTTCCACTTGCTGAATGTTTTCACTCGGGGACAAGTCGCGGTCGCCGGCACCCCGCAGATCGCACCTCCGGAAATCAACCGCCTGCTGCGGATCACGCCGATTGCGCTCGTCCGCTTCGATCATGAAGACGTGATCCACAGCATTGCCAACCGTGAAGTGGGCGGCCGCCCGGCGCGCTGCATCGAATTCGACACCACTGCGGGAGAAAAGACCGAGAGCAATGAACTGTGCGTAGACTCGGCCAACGGAACTCTGCTCTCGGAGAAACTGGGGAGTGATTTCATCGAGAACGGCGATTTCTTTTCCTTCGCCGGAGCGCTGTTCCCGGGGACGATCAGCTACTCCGATGCCGGCGTTCTGAAGATGCAGGTCACGCAGACCATGACCGCCTTGACGGATGCGACTCCGAACGTGTTGGCGGCTCCCCCTGACGCTCAGATCCGCAAGGCATGCACGACCTATCGGCGCGCATTTGGCGTTTCCATGCCGCAGCCAAAACCGGGCAACGGCGGCGGGAACGCAGATATCATGGTGCGGGGGATGATCTGGGGAGACGGAAGCGTGCACGACGCGGTCGTGCAGAGCTCCGAGCGGCCTGATCTGAACGCCGAGGCACTCGGCCTGATTCAGCAGTGGGTCTTCACGCCGGCGCTTTGCAATGGCGCTCCCAATCGGTCCGAAGCCAGCTTCGAACTACACTTTCAAGGACGATGAGCGGGACCACAGATTCGGCTCACCAGGAGGCTCTGTCCAGTCCCAAGCGGATGACCTCGGCCGTATCCTCGGGCAGAGGAAGCTCGTCCAGCTCTGCCCGAGTGAACCAGCGGGCTTCGGCGGCATCGTCTGCGGCGCTCACCTCGCCCGTCACCGGGCGGCATAAGAAATCCACGAGCAGGTAGTGATAGCGCACTCGGCCTTTTTCGTCGCGCAGCACCCGGTCATAGACCCCTAACAATTCTGTGGGCTCGACCGTCAGGCCGGTCTCCTCGTGGGCTTCGCGCGCCGCAGCTGCGCGCACGAACTCGCCCACTTCGAGCCCTCCGCCGGGGATCGACCACTGCCCGAGGAGCGGCGCATGCCCGCGCTTCACCAGTACCACGCGGCCGGCCGCCACGATGACGGCTCCGACCCCGATCACGGGAGCGTCGGGATATTCACGTTTCATGATTGGCCAGCCGGATAACGGGGCTTCCCGCCCAGGCGCAGGGCGGGAGTGATTCTAAACAAAGAAGCAGAGTGCAGAAATAGGAATCCGCCGCCGAAAAATCCTCAACCAGTGCAAAACCCGGGGATTGACCGGGACTACAATATTTTCCGTCCGTAGGGCTACCCGTAGGTGCCCAACCTTTCCCGCCGTGGCTGGCTGTTCTTCCGAGCGGCTCCCCGGCGGGCCGGCTGAAACCTTCAACCTTGCGAAAGGAGTTTCCCCCTCATGTTTACCCGTACCGTGGATTGCCATGTCAAACCAGGAAAACAAGATGAGCTCAGCCATAAGCTGCGCCAGGAAGTGCTGCCCATCCTGCAGAAACAGGCCGGGTTTGTCGACGTGATCGGATTAGTCTCGGAAAATGATCCAGAGATGCTGCGATCCCTCACCTTCTGGAAGTCGAAAGAAGACGCGGAGCGCTATCACCGCGAAAACTACACCCGCATCCTCGAGAGCATCCGTCCGCTGCTGAAGCGCGAGCCCACCATCGAAGTCTTCAGCGTGGACACCTCCACCACTCACCGGATTGTCGCCGGCAAGGCGGCTTGATCCTCGGCCCCGGCCCGTCTCGTACGGACGCGCCGGGGCGGTTTCCTCCCTATCTTCCCCCCGCCTCGTTTCCCTCCGGTCCTTCGTGGTTAAATGATTTCGTGCCGCTCGAGGAATACAAACGCAAACGCCGCTTTGAACAGACACCCGAGCCTCCTCCCGAACTGGAGAAAAAATCCGGTCACCGCTTCGTGGTGCAGAAGCACAGTGCAACCCACCTGCACTACGACTTCCGGCTGGAGATGGAAGGCGTGCTCAAGTCCTGGGCTGTTCCCAAGGGGCCGTCGCTCGACCCCGACGACAAGCGCCTGGCCATGCAG
>PKYX01000514.1 GCA_003132825.1 Acidobacteriaceae bacterium | reverse complement strand
GTGTGCGCGGGCAGCTGCGGGCCGGGCAACCTGCACCTGATCAACGGGCTGTTCGACGCGAACCGGAGCCGGGTGCCGGTGCTGGCCATCGCGGCGCACATCCCGCGGGAGGAGATCGGCACCGGCTACTTCCAGGAAACCCACCCGACCCAGCTGTTCGGCGAGTGCAGCGTGTACTGCGAGCTGGTCAGCATCCCCGAGCAGATCCCGCACGTCATGGAGAGCGCGATGCGCGCGGCGCTGGAGCGCGGCGGGGTCGCCGTCGTCGTCATCCCGGGCGGAGTGTTCTTCGCCGACGTCCCGTCCGGCGCCATGACGACCCCGGTGCGCAAGGCGGCCTCAGTGATCCGGCCGGCCGACGCTCCGCTCGCGGCCGCCGCCGAGGTGCTGAACGGCGCGAGCCGGGTGACCATCCTGGCCGGGGCGGGCTGCGCCGGGGCACACGACCAGCTCATTGCCCTGGCCGAGGCGCTGAAGGCGCCGGTGGTGCACGCGTTCCGCGGCAAGGAGTTCGTCGAGTACGACAACCCGTTCGACGTGGGGATGACCGGCCTGTTGGGATTTTCCTCCGGCTATCACGCCATGATGAACTGCGATCTGCTGCTGATGCTCGGAACGGACTTTCCTTATCAGCAGTTCTTTCCGAAGGATGCGACGATCGTTCAGATTGACATCCGGGGCGAGCAGTTGGGTCGTCGCACCAAGGTCGATTACGGTTTTGTGGGCGACGTCAAAGAGACTCTGCGAGCCCTCCTGCCAAAACTGGACCGCAACAAAGACGGCAAGCATTTGCAGGCTTCGCTCGAACACTACAAGAAAGCCAGGAAGGGCCTGGATGAACTTGCGACCGGTGGATCGGGCAAGCAGCCGATTCATCCGCAATACGTGGTCCGGGTTCTCGACGAGCTGGCCGCCAAAGACGCAATCTTTTCTTGTGATGTCGGCACTCCAACCATTTGGGCGGCGCGCTACCTGACGATGAACGGCCGACGCCGATTGCTCGGCTCTTTCAACCATGGATCGATGGCGAATGCCCTGCCCCAGGCCATCGGTGCGCAGGTGAGCCATCGCGGTCGTCAAGTCGTATCCCTCTCCGGAGACGGCGGTCTCGCCATGCTCTTGGGCGATCTGCTGTCGCTGCGGCAATTGCAGGCGCCGGTGAAAGTGATTGTGTTCAAGAACAACTCGCTGGCATTTGTGGAACTGGAAATGAAGGCCGCCGGCATTCTCGATTTCGGAACCGACCTGGTGAATCCTAATTTTGCAACCATGGCGGAGGGCGCCGGTCTGCTAGGGCTCACGGCTGAAACACCCGATCAGGTTCGACCCATGATTGCGCGAGTTCTAAAACATGACGGCCCTGCTCTGGTGGAAGTTCTGGTCAATCGGCAGGAGCTCTCCATGCCTCCAAGCATCAGCCTCGAGCAGGTCAAAGGCTTCAGCCTCTTTACGCTCAAGGCAGTCTTCAGCGGCCGCGGCGATGAGGTCGTCGATCTCGCGAAGATCAATCTGTTCCGTTAGGCCTTCGCGACTGCCATGTTTCGAGGCCGTGGAGAATCGGGGTGAGGGATGCGAAGAGCCTGAGTCTTGATTGTTGATGCGTTGTTTCGGCCCGTGAACCGGGCGGGACGCGAGATCCAAGATGTGACTTCGGCCAAACGCCAGCGCGCGGGAGCGAAGAAGGCTCGAAGAATGCCCATCCCACCCTGCCTGGCGGAAACCGCTCGCTACTCTTCATCCAGATATTCGGCGGGAACATCATCCTCCGGCACTTCGTGGGTGCGAACTTCGCCCTCCTCGGTGTCCCCGGCGTGTTCCACGCCTGCGACTACGTCGGCCTCGAACGCGTTTCCCTCTTCGAGCAACTCGTCGACGCTCTCCGAATCCGCACCCTCGAGGTTGGACAATCCCTGCAGGTCTCCGGATTGCCCGCCCGAGCGCGACGCCGGTGTCTCCGGCGGGAATGCCACCGTATCCAGCGTCCGGCGTCTCTGCCGAACCGGTTTCTGGAGCCGCTCGACGGTCTTCGCGGCGACTGCCTTCTTGCCGGCGACCTTCGCCTTGGCTGTCACATTTCTCTGCGCTGCCTTCTTCGCCGACTTCTTCTTGGGCGTTCCCCGCTTTTTCGCCGGCAGGTTTTTCTTCACCGTCTTTTTTATCAGCTTCTTCTTATTACCGGCAGTACGCTTGGACTTCGCCGGCGTCTTCTTGGTTTTCTTTTTGGCAGCCATAAGCGAAGTCTACCACTGGCACATGCGCAGCGGAACCGCAACCGAGGCTTGCTCCGGGGCTTGCCCCGCTGGAAAAGAGGTTTAGCGTTCCCCGTCGCCACAAAGGAAGTCGGAGTTCAAAGGAATGAATCCTCGTGGCTGCCCTAGAGCTCGGCGGGAAGAGCAGAACCAGAAGGACTCCCGGCTCCGCTCGAGCTCGGCTGACGACCGGGAAACCGTAGATCGTGACGTCCCCCGGAACACGGCGGACCTGGCCAGGGGACGGGCTCCGACCCCGCTCGTGCCCGCCGCGGCCAGAATTCTTCCTACAATCTGACCGTGTTGCCGGTTCTTGCCGCTTCGTAGATCGCCATCATGATTTTCAAGTCGCGCAAGCCCTCTTCGCCGGGGGTGAGCGGCGTTTTGTCCTCCATGACGCATTGCGACATGTGTTCCATCTCCGAGGCGAAGTGGTCCCGTGGTTGAATCGCGGGCTCTTCCACTTCATTGCCGCGGTTCACGCGCATGAGCAGCCCGGTGTAGGACATGGCCGGGTCCAGCTCAAAATATCCTTTGGTGGCGATAGCCCGGAAATGGGAGCGGTAGGCGCTACTGTAGTCCGCAGTGCAATTCGCCAGGACGCCGCTCGGGAAGCGCAGCTGGAAGTTGATGGTTTCTTCCACTTCTTGGAAGCGCGGATCCCCCGGGGTACTGTAGGACATGGCGTTGACCTCGGTGGGTTCCTCGCCGGACAGGTAACGCGCCGCCTGCAAGGAGTAGATTCCGATATCCATCAGCGATCCGCCGCCCGACATGCTTTTCCGGAGCCGCCATTGCGTCGGGTCGACGATATTGAAGCCCGCGTCAGCGTGAATGATTCTGACCGGTCCGAGCTCCTGCTCGCGGGCCAGTCGGATCATTTCCTGGTTGAAAGGCTCGTAGCGGCAGCGATAGGCGACCATCAGCTTTCGATTGGCTTGGCGCGCCGCGTCGATCATGGTCTGGCACTCAGCCGGCGTCGTGGCCATGGGCTTCTCGCATAGCACGTGCTTTCCCGCCCGCAGTCCGCGAATGGTGTATTCGGCGTGCATGCTGTTGGGCAGGACAATATAGATGACGTTGACCTCGGGATTGTCTTTGATCGAGTCGTAATTCTGATAGTTGTAAAGGTTGTTGGGATCGACGCCATAGCGCAGGGCGAGCTTGTTAGCCTTGTCAGGATGGCCGCTCACCAAGGCCACGACCTTGGATTTTTCGCATTGGGCGATCGCCGGCAGAATCTGGTAAATGGCCAACTGGCCCAGACCAACGACCGCGTAACCCACCTTCTTGCCAGGCGGATCGGGAACCACGAGGTGCGGTTGCTGGGCCACGGCATCCTTCAGCAACCCGGCGGCAACATTCGCGGCCGCCAGGCCCTGACCAACTTTGGCCAGGAATCCACGGCGCGTAATTTGTCTTCCCGATAAAACCAGTGCTAGGGCCTCGGGTTTGAGCGAATCGGGCATCGTTCCCCTCCAGCATGAGTTGAATTCACGGCGGACCAATCGCGCCCCCGAGTTTACCTCAGAGCCATAGGAGGAACCGCAAGACCAGGGGGCTTCGGGATGGATCGCGGATGTCGTGAGGTCGCATGCCGCGCGAGGGCTTGCTCTGCGTACGGCGTAGTCCTCGTAGCCGGAGGGAGCGCGCTAGGCCAGCGCTCCCGGCGAAGAGAAACCGTCGCTAGAACGTATAGCCGATCGAGGCGCCGACCCGCTCCGCGCGGGCCGAACTGAAGATGGTATTGGTCTGAATGAGATAGAGGTGGGCTTCCGGACGAATGAAGAAGTTGCCATGCACGTAGATCTTCACGCCGACGCCGACATGTTCGAGAAAATGGTTGCTACTGGTGTAGTCGGTGCAGGTAATGAAATTGCAATTGTACTGGCCGCTGTAGAATCGGGCGCTCTCGGCACCGATTCCCGCCATGGCCTCAAAGCCCAGGGATTTCCCGACGCGCCGCGAATAGATTCCGTTGATGTCATAAAAGATTGGGCGGAACGGCTCGTAGCCTTCGTAGAGGTTCTGTTTGAGTCTCCAGGAAATTTCTCCGCTGACGCCAAGGTGATGGCGCAGGAGAAAATCGACACTGAAGGTCGGAAAGAGGCCGCCTCCCACCGACTGCGGAGCGTAACTGCCCGTCGCGCTGCTCGACGGCGTCGAGATGAGAGTGCCGAAGCCGAGTCCCANNGAGAAAGGTCAACTTCACGTAAGCCTCCGTACGGTCATGTGTGATGTCGAAGTTAGATGCAATGCGAGTGCGACTAGTATCCCATGGCCACATTCGGCCATCACTTATTTCTACACTACAGAAGTTCGGCACGGTTGGGAGCGGGTAAGATGTAAAGAAAGGTCAAGCGGGCGTAAAGTTATGAAATCTTGAAGGTTACCGCCGCGATCGCACTCGCATGCTTGACCGCCGGGCGCCCGGTGCGAACTCCATCGTCCCGGGCACAGGGCGCGAGGCATTCCCCGGTCGACATCCGAATCTCTCCGCACTGCGCCCTGGGGGCTGGCTTTCGAGCCCAAAACAGGGCGGCGGGGGTGACCAGTTGCACCGCCCGAGCCCGGAATCGTTTGCATCAGTTGGACGGCGATTGGAATCAAGATATTCTTTGACATGGAAAAGCGAGGCTGGAAGAATCGATTGCTGGAAAGTCGAATGCGAGTTGCGGCAATCAGCGCTCTTTGTTGCGCCTTCCTAGCGTTCGTTCTCGCGCCGGGATGGGGATGGAGTCAGACTCAGACGATGGGTGACTCCGAAACTCAGCCGGCAGCGCCGGCGGGCGCCTCCGCCGGAGGGCTCAACCAGAATCCGTTCATGGGCAGCGTCCCGGAGGGAAAGGCGACGAGCGAGGTGCTGCCGCTGTCCTTCAAGGACGCAATCGACCGCGGTCTGAAGAACAATCTGGGGCTTTTGCTCGAAAGCGATAGTGCGCTTGCGGCGCGGGGGCAGAAGTGGAAGGAATTGAGCAGCCTGCTTCCCAACCTGACCTCGGGGATCAGCGAAAACGTTGCCCAAGTCGACCTGCAGGCGGAGGGGCTGCGTTTCCCCGGATTTCCCAAGATCATTGGCCCCTTTGGCTTCTTTGACGCGCGGGTTTATATGACGCAGTCTCTGTTCGATCTGCACGCCCTCTCTCGCGAGCGGGGCGCGTCCGACTATGAGCGGGCTGCGCAATACACCTACAAGGACGCCCGGGACCTGGTGGTGCTGGCGGTGGGCAATGCCTACCTGGTGACGCTTTCAGGAGCTGCCCGGGTGGAGACGGCCCAAGCGCAGGTGCAAACCGCGCAGGCACTCTATGACAAGGCGTCGGACCAGCAGAAGGCCGGAGTGAGTCCGGCGATTGACGCCCTACGGGCGCGGGTGGAACTGCAGACCCGGCAGCAGCAGTTGATCGCGGTCCGCAACGACTATGCCAAGCAGCTGCTGACTCTGGCGCGGGCCATTGGACTGCCTTCAGGTCAGCCATTCGCGCTGACCGATAAGGCGCCATACCAGCCCCTGGCCGCGCTCGGAATCGAGGCGAGTCTCGAGCGGGCGTACGCGTCGCGTTCCGACTATCAGGCGGCGCTCCAACAACTGCGCGCGGCCGAACACTTCCGCAAAGCCGCCACCGAGGAGTATTTCCCGACGCTTGGCGTGGCGGGGGACTACGGCGACGTTGGCGTTACACCGAACGATTCGCATGGCAGCTTCGAGGCCAGTGGCACACTGAGGATTCCGATTTTTCAGGGTGGCAAAGTGCACGCGGATGTTCTGCAGGCGGAAGCGACCTTGCGGCAGACCCGGGCCCAGTTAGAGGACCTGCGGGGGCGGATCGACTTCGAGGTGCGCAGCGCGCTGCTTGATTTGGCTTCCGCTGCCGATCAGGTGGAGGTGGCTCGCAGCTCTGTCGACCTGGCGCAGCAGACGCTCGATCAGGCCAAAGATCGCTTTGCGGCGGGCGTGGCGGATAATCTCGAAGTCGTGCAGGCGCAGGAATCGGTGGCGGGCGCCAATGAGAGCTACATTTCTAGCCTGTACGTGCATAATGTTGCCAAGGTCGCCCTGGCGCGGGCGATTGGCTTTGCCGAAGAAGGCGTAAAGCAGTATCTGCAGAGCAGGTAATCATGCAACCAACAATGGAAACGACCCCGCGCGGTATGCAGCCTGAGGCCCAGAGAGAATCCCGTCCGGCTTCCACCGAAGTTTCGCAGAAGGAGCCGGGCTGGAAACAGTTCAACCAGCGGAATCCCAAGTTTCGCCTGGGGTTGATTCTCGGCGGCATTGTGCTGGTAGTGGCGGCTTTGTTCCTGTGGCGTTACTTGAGCAGCTACGAATCGACCGACGATGCTCAGGTTGTCGGCCACCTGAACCCGATGAGCGCCCGTGTTTCCGGCCAGGTCGAGGAAGTGCTCATTCACGATAACCAGTATGTCACCACAGGCACTCCCCTGGTGCGGATTGATCCCCGGGACTATCAGATTGCAGTCAACCGCGCCCGCGCCGACTACGATGACGCGGTGGCCATGGCCCAGGCCGCGCGGGTCAATGTGCCGGTGACCTCTGCGACCACCGGCAGCCAGTTGAGCGTGGCCCAGGCGGACGTGCAAAACGCCCAGGAAGGAATTGCCGTGGCCCGCCAGCAGGTGGACGCAGCGCAGGCGCAGTTGCGGGCGGCCGAAGCCAATAACGCAAAAGCGCAAAGCGATCTGGCGCGCTACAAGCAACTGGTGGACAAGCAGGAAATTTCGCAGCAGCAGTATGACCAGGCGATTGCGGCCGCCAAGGCCAACGCCGCCGCGGTCGAGGCCGCCCGGGCTTCGGCGGCAGGCGCTGAACAGCAAGTGAAGCAGGCGCAAGCCAGGCTGGCGGGGGCCGAAGCCAGTGCTCGCTCCGCCGCGACCGGGCCGCAACAGGTGGCCGCGATCCGTTCCCGAGCGCAGGCGGCGGAAGCCGCGGTGGGGCTGAAAAAAGCCGCGCTCGACCAGGCGGAGCTGGACCTGCAATATACCCTGATCGTCTCGCCCATCAACGGCATCGTGAGCGACCGCAACGTCGAAGTCGGCGAGAATCTGCAGCCCGGGCAGGAATTGATGAAGATCATCAACCTGGACGACATCTGGGTGACGGCCAATTTCAAGGAGACCCAGTTGAAGAAGATGAAGCCTGGCCAGCCGGTGACCATTGCGGTGGACGGCACGGGCAAGGAGTACAAAGGGTACGTGCAGAGTATTGCCGGGGCCAGCGGCGCGATCTTCAGCCTGTTGCCGCCGGAAAACGCNNGAACACGATCTGCGCCCGGGAATGTCGGTTGAGCCCAAGGTCTGGCTGCGATGACGGGTGAGCTGGCCACCGAGTGAGTGGCGCCCTCTCGCTCGAACTACCTCGAAACTACCCTCACTTCACGCCGGAAAGCGCGCCAGCGACTTCCTGGAGGTCGGGTACGACGGGAATGTCGTAATTCTTGTGCCAGGCCAGTTTACCCTCACGGTCGATGATCGAGATCGCTCGCCCCGTAATGCCCTTGTCTGCCAGATAGACGCCGTACTGGGCAGCGACTGCACCCCGAGGATGGAAATCGGCTAGCAAGGGGTACTGGATGCCCATCTTTTCGGCATAGGCCTTGTGGGACCAAACGCTGTCGACGCTCAACCCCAATACCTGCGCATCGAGCTGTTCGAACTGCTTCATCTGGTTGACGAAGCAAGCATGTTCGTTGGTGCAGACCGGGCTCCAATCGAGTGGGTAGAACATGAGAACGACGCGCTTGTGGCCGCGAAAATCGCTTAGTCTCACGTCCTTCTGGCTCTGGTCTTTCAGGGAAAACTCGGGGGCGGGCTCGCCTACAGTCATAGCAATTCCTCGCAAATCTTGCCAGCTTCTTGGATCCGGAAACTGGAGTCTTAAGAAGAATACCTTACCCTCGGCCATCGACCAAAGACTAACGGTGGGGCGCCAGGTTTCATCTAAACTAGCAACAACGTGCGTACGTTTTTCACACTGCTGCTCGCCGTCTTGGCAGTGGGCGGCTGGATGGCGTGGGCGCTGCTGTTGCCGGCGGCGCCCGATGGGCAGAAGTTTGTCCTGCTGCGCGCGGGATATTCGACGCGGCGCATCGCCGGGGAACTGGAATCGGCGGGGGTGATCCGCAGCGCGGATGTCTTTGTGTTCTGGCACTACCTGCATCCCCGGCGTTCGCTCAAGGCCGGCGAATACCTGTTTGAGAGGCCGGCGGACACGCGACGCATTTTTGATCGCCTGGTGCATGGCGATGTCTACTACCGTGAAGTCGTGGTTCCAGAGGGGTTCACCATCTTTGATATTGCCCGGGCGGTGCAGAACGCGGGCCTGGGGTCGGAGGAGGACTTTTTGAAGGCGGCGACCGCCGACACCTCCCTCATTTCCGATCTGAATCCCCACGCGAAAAGTCTCGAAGGCTACCTCTTTCCGGCGACCTATGAGTTTACCCGGACGCAAAGCCCGGATGATATGGTGGCGGCCATGGTCAGGGAATTCCGCCAGGTGGCGCATGAGATCGGATTGCCGACGGGCGGCGAGGGAAATGACGGGCAGCGGGTTGTGACCATGGCCTCAATCATTGAGAAGGAGACGGCGGTAGCGGAGGAGCGTCCGCTGGTGGCCAGCGTGTACTACAACCGGATGGGGAAGAGGATGGCGATGCAGGCCGATCCCAGCGTGATCTACGCCGAGATGTTGCAGGGAAGTTATCAAGGCGCATTGCATCATGCCGACCTGCAGGATAATTCTCCCTACAATACCTATCGACACGCCGGGCTTCCTCCGGGGCCGATCGGCAATCCCGGCAAGAGCTCACTCGAAGCCGCCATGCATCCGGCGGAAACGGACTATTTCTATTTTGTGAGCGACGGCAACGGGCATCACCGTTTCGCCCAGGACCTCGAAGAGCACAATAAGAACGTGGCCGCGTATCGGCGGGTGATGCGCGGCAAATAGGTGTCTGGCCGCGCCGCTTCCGCGAGCCCTCTTTTCCTCGGAGGCAACGTCTGGGGCCGGGTCGCTGAGCCGATGCCTCCGGCCGCCATAGAGCACCCTCGATAGGGGCCGATTCAAGCGCACACGCTCCCGCCGGGTACGGTCTCGACGCCCGGCGAATCCGTTCCATAATCTGCCAGCCTGAGAGCGCATGAGACGGCGTCGCAGGCATCAACCGGCGGCGAAGCCGCTTATGTTGGACAGAGTTACCGACCTTCTCCGGTTCGCGACCTATGCCGTGTCCCGGGAAAAGATGGGAGGAGTGGAAATGCAATCGGGCGTGCTGCTGGCAGTTCCCGGGGCCGTGGGGCGGGACTGATTCTGGCTTACCCAGCTCCGGGCGCTGCAACCTGCAACCGAGGAGTGCGGACCCTCTGTTGCTGGGCTAGAATCCTCTGCAACCGGCGGAGGGCGACTGTCATCCTTATTTCGGTATACTCAGGGGTTTAGGCGTGAGACCGAATTCATGACTAATGTCCGCTGCTATCGGGCTTTGCTGGTTTTTCTCGCGGTTCTGCCGCTGGGCGGTTGCTTGTTTCACTCCCGCATCGTGGATCGGCCAATGAGCACGGCCCCGCTGAAGTCCGCGACCCAGGAGCAGCTCATTGAGTATGTCAATTCCCAGGCCTCCCAGATTCACTCTATGCAGGCCACGGTGGATATTGATACCTCGGTGGGCGGCGAAAAGAAGGGCAAGATTACCGATTACGAGGAGATCCGGGGCTATGTGCTGGCCCGCAAGCCGGCCATGCTGCGGATGATCGGGTTGATGCCCATCGTGCGGACCACCGCCTTCGACATGGTGAGCGACGGCCAGGACTTCAAGCTGTGGATCCCCCCCAGGAACCGGTTTGTACTGGGCCGCAATGATGTCGAGACCGTGAATCCCAAGCAACCGCTCGAAAACCTGCGCCCGCAATACATTTATGATGCGCTCCTGCTGCGGGAAATCAATCCCGATCCGGCGAAGGAAATCGCGGTAGTGCAGAGCCGACAAGAGACTGTCGTCGACAGTCATGGCCGCAAGATGGACCAGCCCGACTATGAGCTCCTGGTGATCCATAAGGGGGAGAACGGCTGGTTTACTTCCCGCATCATCGTGTTCAGCCGCACCGACCTTCTGCCCCATCGCCAGTACGTCTACGATGAGAAGGGAAACGAGGTCACGGGATCCCGTTACGAGGCTTACAAGGCCTATAACGGTGTCAATTTTCCTGCCCAGATTGAGATCCAGCGACCGCAGGAGGAGTACGACATCACCCTGACAATCGTGAAGCTGCAGTTGAACGAGGCGCTGACCGACGATCAGTTCGTGTTGGAGCAGCCGCACGGCGCCGAAGTCATCCGCCTGGACCGGTTGGATCAGCCCGACGCGAACCGGGAACGGGGCTATGGGGGAGCGAAGTAGGGCGAGCGCCCGCGAATTCCCGGCCCCAACAGGCGCGGAGCGCCAACCATCATGATGAACCGAATGATTGCCGCCAACCTGGTGCACCGGCCCATCCGGTCGCTGATCACGGTGGTGGCCATCGCGCTCGAAGTCACCCTGATCCTCCTGATTGTCGGGCTGTCGATTGGCATGCTCGATGACTCCAAGGAGCGGCAGGCAGGAATTGGCGCGGATGTGATTCTCATGCCCCCGGGGTCGTCGTTCATCGTGGGGTTGACGGGGGCGCCGATGTCCATCAAGGTGGGCGGCATTCTGGCCCAGTTGCCGCA
>PKYX01000272.1:594-5556 GCA_003132825.1 Acidobacteriaceae bacterium | reverse complement strand
GAATCGATGCCTCCGCTGAGACCGACCAGAACCTGGGAGAATCCGCACTTGCGTACATAATCCCGCGTGCCGAGAACCAGGGCGGCATAGACGCTGGCCTCCTGGCCTTCGACTTGGGGATGAATTTCCCCGGTGAGTCGCTCCGAGTCAAAGTAGATGAGGTCTTCTTCAAACGATTTGCCCTGCGCGATGACATTTCCCTCCCGATCAAGAACCAGGCTCGAACCGTCGAACACCAAGCTGTCGTTGCCGCCAACCTGGTTGACCATCACCACCGGCACTCGATAGTTGCGGGCAATGGCCGCCAGCATGTCGCGGCGAAGCTCGCGCTTTCCGAGCCAGAAGGGAGAGGCGGAGATGTTCAGCAGGAGCTTGCCACCGGCCTGCATCAGGGCTTCAACCGGGTCGAAGGTGTAGAGCCGCTTGTCCCAGAAAGTTTTGTCGTTCCAGGCGTCTTCGCAGATGGTGAGGGCCATGGGTTGTCCGCAAAACGGGAACAGTATCTGGCTGCGGGCAGGAGCGAAATTTCGCATCTCGTCGAAAACATCGTAGGTGGGCAGCAGCATTTTTGACTGCAGGAAGGCTAGCTTCCCGTCCTCGAGCAGAGCGGCGGAGTTCATGACGGACTTGCCGGTATCGGCTTCGGCGGCGGTCACCAAGCCGCAGATGACGGCGATGCCGCGAGTGCGCGCTGCGATGCGCTCGATGGCTTCGCGATTACGGGCCACAAATGATGTGCGCTCGACCAGATCGCGCGGCGGATACCCGCAGACCGAGAGCTCGGGAAACAGCACCATCGCCGCGCCTGCCGCCTGCGCACGTTGGGCGAATTCGGCGATCTTGTCGGCGTTTCCGGTGAAGTCCCCCACCGTGGGATTGATTTGTCCGAGTGCGATCTTCACCCTTCCAGTGTAAAGAATGGTTCGAGGACCGCCAAGTCCAGGGAACGCTCGGTCGCTACCGCTCGATCCTAGTGCGATCGTTCGGCCCGTGGGCAATTTCAGCGTAGGTTCTACTGCGGCGCGGGACTGTTCGGAGGGGGCGAGGGTGGCGGCATCGGCGCTACCGGACCAGTCGGGGCAGAGGTGGGCACCGAGGGATCCGCAGCCTCGCCGGGACGCCGCAAACTGGGAGCACCCGGCGGGCGGCCTCCCGATTCATCGCCTTTCGCCACTTTCGGCTGCGACGGAAGGTCGACTTCCTTTTCTGTGCGGACAATTTTCTCGCCCGTCACTTTCATAGTCTCCACGCGCACCACGGTGTCGTCGACGAAGCGGACAAAGTCCACGTCCTCGGGAGGCTCCCCGTAGATCCACTCTTCGTAGTCCTCATCGCTATCGGGGTCTTTCTCTCGCGTCTTGCGGGGCGCGCGGCCTTTGGCGTAAATCACCATTTCGCGATTCATTCCCACCAGAACGTGGTGATGCTGGATGGCTTCCTTTACTTTCGGCGGAACCGTTTCGAGGTAGGCTTCGAGGACGGACTTGGAGTTGAAGTCGAAGACGGGACGAAGCAGATCCTTCAGCTGCTGGGGGGTCAGATCCGGGATGTAATGATCGAATTCCACGTCCACAAAGGAGCCGTGCGGGTTGTCGGTCGAATCGCCGGGAGCAATGGGCACATCGCCTCCAGCCCCCGCGATCATGATGTGCTGATACCACTTCTTCTTCTTGACGGGGCCACCGTTGATTTCGAAATGGATGCGGTCACCCTTGAACAGGACCGCGCTCAAGATCGCCTGGTCGCCGGGCTTGGCCGCCGGTCCGTACAGGGCGATGATCGGCTGCAACTCAGCCGCATTGGGGGAAATCGTGCCGTTTTTGAGAAGGAGGCCCCGCTGGCCCATGGGAAACGTGGTGCGCAGGTATACCAATTCCGAAGTGAAGGCACGAATAATCTCGACCCGTGTCTGGTTTGTGATATGGGCAGACGCCGAGGGTTTCGGATCGTCAGCGACCGCCAGAGATAGGCCGAACAACAGGCAACTCAGCACCGCCGAAAGGTAGGGTAACTTCATGAGACCCGAGCCCGTAACCCGATTATAACGCGGTTTTCAGGTCCCGCATTCCGGACACGCTTCCGAACCGCTCGACCCCGGTTCCTCGAGAAGCGGGCCCCTACGTTCCGTTCTAAGTCTCGGAAGAAAGCGCCAATCCGTCCCGCGCCACCTGCAGGGGCAATACGCGGCCTCCGGCATCACCAATAGCAGTGGCCACGCGGCTGGCGGAACCCTTTTCGACGAGGAATATCACGCAGCCCCCGCCACCGGCGCCGCATACCTTGGCCGCCCGGCCTCCGTGCTTGAGGGCAGCGGCGATTAGTTTGTCAATTAACGGGGTGGTAATGCCGGGTGCGTTGCTGCGGCGCAACTTCCATTCCTGGCGCAGCAGTCGGGCGACGGCCTCCCAATCGCCATGAGCTAGCGCCGCGCGCATATCGCGCGCGATGCTCACAATCTGCTCAAAGTTGCGGAAGACGCGTTTGTCGCCGTTGATATGCGCTTTGAACACCTCCCAGTTGTTGATCCCGGATTGCCGTGGCGCCCCGGTGTAGGAGAGCACGAAGCGCGACTCGATTTCCTCCGGCGGCACCGGTACGGTTTCGCGGTGAATACCGTCGGCATCGAGATGGATGGCGCTGACCCCGCCGTAGAGCGCGGGATAGTAATCCTGGCAGCCGGTGGGAACACCGATGATCTGCGCCTCGACGTTCTGCGCGATGACCCGCATCTGTTCCAAGGAAAGATGGCGGTTGGTGAAACGGGCGAGCGCGGCGGTGGCGGCAATCATCAGGGCGGAAGAGCCGGAAATGCCGGCGCCTGCCGGAGATTCGGAGTCGGTTTCTAGCAACAGCCCTTCCTTGGGAGCGAAAAACTTGATCAATTGCGCCGCCAGCGGCAGGCGGAAGCGGCTGGTCGCCGCCAGCGCGTCGAAGCTCGAAAACTGCTCTTCCCTGCGCGTATCGAGCGAGCGCAAATGGATGTGCTTGCCTCGGATTGGGGTGATGCGGCAAGTGGTGACGACGTTGACCGCGAAATTCAAGGTCAAGGCACCGGGATGAAACAAATAGAGCGGCCAGAGATCCACGGTGCCGCCTGCCAGATCGACGCGGCAGGGTGCTTGGGCAATAATGAGTGGCCCGCTCGCCAGCGGCAGCTTTTCGCGCATGGGTAGAATATGGCGCGGTATCAGCTATGCTGACCCGTTTCCATCAAATCCCCTTTCAAACCGTGCCTGCCGTTTTCCGGCACACGGCCTAACGATGATCTTCTGGGTGTGGCTTGCGCGGGGTATTTTACCGTGCCCACCAGCCGAGGCAGACCCATTCCCTAGAGCTGATCGCGAGTAAAAAATGGGCGCCGGGCGGGTCGTTGACCGCCGCGCCGATACTGCCGGCTGGAGTCTGCTACCGGGCGCTCCGGCGCTTACCCGTTCAGGACTTGCACCGGCTAGAACAACGCGACTTTCAAGACGCACCATGCACTGTTTTGTATCACGAGGGCCGCCGTCGCCTCCAGCAGGGCTGGCCGGCGACTGCGCCCTCCATCTCGATTCCGATCAGATGTCGGCTGTCCCGGGATCGGAAAACCTGTTCAGCCCGCCATGGTCTCCTGACGGCAAGTACCTGACCGCGATGACGGGAGATTCGCAGCAGCTGATGTTATTCGATTTCCAGACGCAAAAGTGGAGAGAGTGGGTCAGCGGATCGCCGAACATCGCCCTACCCAAGTGGTCGCGAGACTCACGGTATGTGGACTACGATGAGTATTCCTTGAAGGGATCGAGATCCTGGCGGATCAGGATTGGGACCAAGCGGCCGGAATTGGCGGTCGACTCGACGGGGTTTCAAAGGTTTATTCGGCCATTCGTTGGACCATGGACGGGTCTGCCCCGGATGGATCTCCCATCTTTGTGCGCGATTTGAGTACGGACGAAATCTATGCACTTGAGTCGCAGCTTCCATGACCCACGCTTCTAACCCATGGGATCCGCTTGCCTGTTTTGGGGATGGTGCCCGGATCAAGGGCAACTTGGAAGGAGCCCCGCCTTCGTTAGCGCTGATGGAGCGAGGCACCCGGTAACCTGGTTACCGGCGGCTGAAACAGCGCTGTCCGACCCTATCCATCGTGTATTTTCGTCGATTCTTGTGTTGACAATGGCGGGTATCTCCATCACACTTTGCTTAAGAGTTGCACTCGAACCTCTCCCAACCTGTGGCAGTACTTCAAACTCTGTGAACTGAGAGCGAGTCTGCCCACATGTCCTATACCTCATTCCCTCGACCTACGTCTGGACCGCTGGCCGTGCCTCTGATTTTGCCGCCGGGCAGTTCGGTGGACGCGGCCCTCGATCTATCCCCCTCTGAAGCCGAAGCGGTTCTGGCCAGATTGCAGGAAGCCATTGCCGCCGACGCCTCCGAGCTGGGCGCAATTCTCCAGGCTACCGTCGAAGCTGCGCAGGCGCTCACCGGCGCCGGCGCCGCCGCCCTGGCGCTGCGCCATGACGGCATGGTGATCTGCCGTGCGCGCAGCGGACAGCCCGCTCCGGAACTCGGAGTACGGCTCGACGAAGACTCCGGTATTTCGGGGGAATGCCTGCGTCAAGGACAGACGCTGCGCTGCGAAGACGCGCATTACGATCACCGGGTGAATCCGCTCGTCTGCCGAACCCTCGGGCTGCGATCGATCGCCGTTGCCCCGCTTCGGCGTCGGGGAACGGAGACGGTTGGCATCCTAGAGATATTTTCTACCCGCCCCTACGCATTCAACGAAGTGCACATGCACTTTCTGTCCCGCTTGGCGGAACTCGCTGAAATTGCCCAGGCGCAAGACGAGAGCAAACTGATCCGAACCACCGAGGTCTCGCTTCCGGTCGAGCCCGCGGTCGCGCTGCCGAGCTTCGCGCCTGCTCCAGCAGTGGAAGCCGCCGCCTACGAGGAAGCACTGCCCAGTCTGCGCGACCA
>PKYX01000272.1:0-558 GCA_003132825.1 Acidobacteriaceae bacterium | reverse complement strand
GAACAGCAACTGATGTCCGCGGGGGCTCCGGCCTCGGAGGAGACAACCGCAGAAGCTCCGACCGCGAAGCGTCCCAATCCAGGTCATCCCCTGGAGCGGTCGCCGCGGACATCGGAGGCTTCCACTCGGCAATCGACCGAAACCGTGACCGTTCCCGACGTGGTGACCCACCTGGATCTTTCGTCAAAGACCACGAGCACGGAAGATTCCTCGGCTGCGTCCGCCGACCCGGCAATGGAAGCTTCCTCCGTCATTACCGTGGTGAGGCGGCCGAGGAGGGATCGACCCAAAGCGGAAGAAAACGCGGCGGAAGCGGCACCCGTCGTAGCCTCTGCCGGCGACGGCGCGCCCTTGGACAACCTACTGGTTGCTCCCGCTGGCGTGCCGAAGCTCAATGCTCCGGTTTCCCAAGGAGCCGCGAGTGCAGTGCTCGAGCACAGTGTTCAACCCGTCTATCCTTCGTTCGCGTTGCAACGAAGACTCGAAGGCGAGGTCGTGGTTGAGGCCACCGTGGCCGAAGACGGAAGCGTGCGGAACGCGCGCGCGATCCGTGGGCAA
>PKYX01000241.1 GCA_003132825.1 Acidobacteriaceae bacterium | reverse complement strand
GAGAATCAAGATCGGCGCAACCGCCCATGCCCAGCCGCGACTTTCCCAGCGTCGGCGAACAGTGAAGCGCAATTCGTACAGTAAAGCTTGCATCGGGCACCTCTTAACAACCAACAGCGCCTGGCCGGGCAGCACATAAGTGGCGGTCTTCGTCCCGAGGCCGACCGCAAATCCGAGTTATCGCGACCGCAGCAAATCCAGGGCTCTCGCGAAGTTGCCGTACCGCGTAGCGCAGGTCTTGCGAAGTCCCTTCACGGTCAACATCGATCCCTCACTCCTACCGCAGCGCTGCCCTGGGATCGACGCGTGCGCCCGGCCGTCCTCCGGTTCCTGGGGGTCGGCAAGGAGAACAATCCGACCAGGATCTCGGTAGGGGAGCGGGCGCAGAACGACCGCCTCAATCACGCTGAAAATAGAAGTCTTCGCAGCGATCCAACCGCAAGAGTGAAGACAGCGATCGCCCGAAATGCCGGCGATCTCGCCAACGAACGGAAACCGTAGCGAACATCTTGGAAGAGCGAATCCATGGCGGCTCCTCGGCGAAGTTGTTCGACGGCTTTGCTGGTCAAAGCTAACCACGTATAGCACACGACCCGCCAGCCCGGCCAATGTAAGCCATTGACTGCACAGGGCATTGGACGCTCAAAACGCGGCTAAAACGAGTGCTGGTGTTCATCCGCGGAATGAGGTTGTCCGAAAACGAACAATTCAGAGGGTTTCCCCCAAACGCCTGATGTACACTGCCGGGGCCCTACCGATAGCAGAATGGGGTCTTAGTTAAATCACGGAGGATACAGAGGATGAATAGGATGAATAGGAAATGGTGGAGAGTACTTACAGGGCTATGCGGGCTCGCGCTGGCCGCCGTCTGGGCCTCGCCGGCACGTGCGCAAATGTCAGAGGTGAAAGAAAAACCGCCGATGTACTCGTACGTCGCGTTCTGGGATATTCCCCGCGCCCAGTGGGGAGCCATGGAAAAGGGCATAGCGGCTGACCAGCCAATCCTCGACAAGGACCTTGCCAACGGGACCATTGTGGGATATGGCGACGATACGAACCTGGTCCACCAGCCCGACGCCGGAACCCACGACGACTGGTGGTCGGCCATGTCCATGGCGGGTGTGATCAACGTGCTCGAGCAGATGTACTCGACGGGCAATGCCACGACTCCCGTCTTGGGCACTGCCACGAAGCACTGGGACAGCATTTTTGTCAGCCGGTTTTACAACTGGCACTCCGGATCGTGGAAAAATCTGTACACCCACGGGTCGTCCTACAAATTAAGGGCGGACGCTCCGGACGACGCGATCGAGAAGCTCAGTAAGAACATGGTTGTGCCGCTGCTCGAGAAACTGCTGGCTGACGGCACGATTCACGAATACGAAGTCGACACCCTGGCGATCCACACCGAAGCGCCCGGTACGTTTTATATTTTCTACATCGCAGCTAACGCGGAAGCCCTCGACAAAGCCCAAGCGGCGCTGCGGGAAACCCTGAAGGCGAACCCGCTGAACGGTCCGGCTTTTGATTCCATGACCGACTACACGGGGCACCGCGATTTTCTAGCGCGTACAAACGCCGCCTACAAATAGTTTTTTGCATTTGCCTTCCCGGTCCGCGAGCCAGCCGATCTTGGTCGGGCCGCTCGCGGGTCGGGTAGTTTTCCGAATCGCCTCCCGCATCCTAGGCTGGCTCCGTGAGGCCCCGTCGTGATGGCCCATCGGCGACAGGTGCTGACAATCGCCATCGGCCAGACCTTGGCCCGGAAGACTCACCCGTCACCATTTCTTGAAAATCACAGCCACCGCCAAAACCATCATTGCGAAGCCCACGACGTAGTTCCAGCGGATCGGCTGTCCCAGGTATAAGACCGAGAAGACGGAAAACACGGTAAGGGTGATGACTTCCTGGATGGTTTTGAGCTGGGCCACGGAGAATTCATAGGACCCAATGCGATTGGCCGGGACTTGGAAGCAGTATTCCAGAAAGGCGATCAGCCAGCTGATGATGATGACCTTGAACAGGGGCGCGTGCCGGTACTTCAGGTGGCCATACCAGGCAAACGTCATAAAAATATTGGAGATGGTGAGCAGAATGATTGTGGTCATGTTTCCTACGTCGAGGGCGTGCCCGGCACGGTCGAAAAGTCCTCTTTCCGGTCGCAGCTCATAACAGACAGCGCCATCTCATCGAAAAACAATATACAAGCTTGGCAGCCCGAAAATCGGTCCACTGCGGTGGCAGTATCTTTCAGCATTCGGTTTCAGTTTCTTGCCCGTAGCACAACATTTTTCGCGAATGATGGCAGCGTTGGAACCAACCAACGAAACAAGAGGGTGGCGCCGAGGCCCCCTACAAGCTGCGCCAAGACAAAGAGGGGAACGTCGATGGGACGGATTCCCGCGAACGTATTGGTCAGCGATCTGGCAATGGTCACGGCAGGATTTGCAAACGACGTGGAGGCGGTAAACCAGTACGCCGCCATGATATAGCTGGCCACAGCAAAAGAGACGGCACTCGATCGGGAACGCGAACATCCCCAAATTACCGACAGCAAACCGAAGGTAGCCACACATTCGCTCAAGAATTGGGCTGTCCCAGTTCGAGGGTGACGCGAAAGGGAAATTAGGGGAAGACCAAACATGGCGTGGGCCAAAATGGTTCCGGCTATGCCGCCGGCCAGTTGGGCAAGTATATAAGGAGCGATCTCAGACCACGCCATTCCGTGCTCCAAAGCATCCGCCAATGAGACGACAGGGTTAAAGTGTCCCCCGGAGATCGGTCCGAACGTAAGTATTAAAGCCACAAGTGCCGCACCCGTCGCGACGGTATTGGCGAGAAGCGCGATCGCCGCGTTTCCCGCTGAAAGCCGCTCCGCCATGATGCCCGAGCCGACCACGCCCGCGAGCAGAAACGCCGTGCCCAGGCACTCGGCCACGCCGCGTTGCGCGAGCGATGGCATTACGTGCGGCCGATTTCTTTGAGCTTGCTTTGCAGCGTCAATTGGTCGAGGGCGCGCAGCGGCAACGCCGTGAATATCGCGATCCGCTGATGCAACATGCGATAAGCGTTCTTGAACGCGAGCGCGATCTCAGCCGGATTGCCCTTGGCTTCGGCCGGATCGGGAATGCCCCAATG
>PKYX01000176.1 GCA_003132825.1 Acidobacteriaceae bacterium | reverse complement strand
GTTGCGCTCATTGCCGGCGGACATTCATTCGGCAAAACGCACGGCGCTGGCGTTCCCGCTCAATATGTGGGCAACGAACCAGAAGGCGCCGATATCGAGGACCAAGGCTTCGGCTGGAAGAATAAGTTTGGCAAAGGTTTTGGTGCTGACACCATCGGCAGCGGCCTGGAAGTCACTTGGACCCAGACGCCTACGAAGTGGAGCAACAACTTCTTCACCAACCTGTTCAGCTACGAATGGGAACTGACCAAGAGTCCGGCCGGTGCGCACCAGTGGACGCCGAAGAATGGCGCAGGCAACGGCACGGTGCCGGATGCGCACGATCCCTCAAAGCGTCACGCGCCATCCATGCTGACCACNNGCCTTGCGGTTGGACCCTGCTTACGAAAAGATTTCCCGGCGCTTCTACGAGCATCCGGACCAGTTCGCAGACGCGTTTGCCCGGGCGTGGTTCAAACTCACGCACCGCGATATGGGTCCGATCGTGCGTTATCTCGGCCCGCTGGTTCCGAAGGAGGCGCTACCCTGGCAAGACCCAATCCCCGCTGTGAATCATCCGCTGATCGGGGAGCAGGACATTGCTGCACTGAAGGCGAAAATCCTCGCGTCCGGCCTGGCCGTCTCCCAGTTGGTCTCGACGGCTTGGGCATCGGCGTCGACGTTCCGCGGCTCTGATAAGCGCGGTGGAGCGAACGGCGCGCGCATTCGCCTCGCGCCGCAAAAGGACTGGGAAGTCAACCAGCCGGCTGAACTGGCGAAGGTGCTGCAGAAGCTGGAAGCGATCCAGAAGGAATTCAACGCTTCACAATCTGGCGGGAAAAAGGTCTCGCTGGCTGACCTGATCGTTCTCGGCGGCGATGCGGCGATCGAGAAAGCCGCGAAGAACGCCGGGCACGATGTGAAAATCCCGTTCACGCCGGGGCGCATGGACGCGTCGCAAGAGCACACTGACGTCGACTCCTTCGAACCGCTCGAACCGACCGCGGATGGGTTCCGCAACTATCTCCGCGGCAAGCAGCGCCTATCGGCTGAGGAGCTATTGGTGGATCGGGCGCAATTGCTGAAGCTGACGGCGCCTGAGATGACGGTCCTCGTCGGTGGCCTGCGCGTCCTGGGCGCAAATGCCGGGAAGTCCACGCACGGCGTCTTTACCAGGCGGCCAGAGGCGCTGACCAACGATTTCTTCGTCAACCTGCTCGACATGAACACGCAATGGCAGTTGTCCAACGATTCCAATGGTTCTGGAACCGTGTACGAGGGACGCGACCGGAAGACGAATGAGCTCAAGTGGACCGGCACCCGTGTCGACCTGATCTTCGGTTCGCACTCGCAGCTGCGCGCCCTCGCGGAAGTCTACGCGTGCACTGACTCCAAGGAGAAGTTTGCGAAAGATTTCGTGGCGGCATGGAGTAAGGTGATGGACCACGATCGCTTCGAGGTGGCCTGAGCTCCGCGGAAGAGAGAAGGGGGGACAGTCACGTCTGTCCCCGAATTCCTATCAAATCCGAATCGCCGGGACGGCCCAACCTCGTCGCAATCGTGTATCTGGAATGTCGTCGGCGCCGGGTTAAAGTTGCTTTTCAGGACGCTTCGAAATCGAGACTGTCCCACGCTCGTCCGCGCGTTCCCACGTGATTGTGAGGCTCCAGCCCCACAATTCGATAAGCATGGGAAATTCCGTGGGGGCTCTCACTGCTCGGAATATGCTCGACGTGAACCAGGGAGAGTGACGCCAGGAAACTTATGGCGGACTTGATCCTGACGCCTAATATTCGTGTATTCCTCGATCTTTTCGTGTCCGATATTCGTGATGTTGGTGGTTCGGTTTCGCCGTGCGACAATCAGGAGGAAAAGCTTCAGCGCGTCGAGCTCTGCAACCCTGCGGAGCCGAAAGTCCATGAACGCGGCAATCGTTCCCGAAGAATACATGCTCTTGAGAGGAAGCTTGGCCCATCCGGCGGAAACATTGTAATAAGCGAGTTTGTAAATGCTGCGAGCGTCGTCTGGTTCACGTTCAATGACCTTAGTGTTTTCCAATGCGTCAAGACCCTTGGAAACTTTCGCACGACTCAGGCCGGTCAGCGCGCAAAAGTAATCGATTGGATCAACCATGGGCGGCTTGACTTCTCTTCCGTGGGAATGAACGCTCCGTCTGTTCCCAGATTTTCCTAATTGGTGGTCGGTTTGTGGGTTGGATTTCCTTTTGGCGGCACAGTCCGCGATTTGGCGGTCTGTATCACCTTCCCCTATTCCACATTTGCAGCCGGATAATCCTCGACGTATTCCTCCCCGTTGCAACCGTAATAGGTGACCGTGCGCGCGTCAAAATCGACATCGTAACGGACGACTCCCGCACGCCACGACGCCGACAGGAATTCGGGGAAGGTGCTCTCGCCGGCCTGGTCGGTTCGCAGAGCCCGGATGAGTGCATCCCGATCGAACGCGGGCACGTCGGCCGTGCCGGATACCAGCGGGGCGCCCTGGTTCACGACCGGTCCCTCTTGGGTGAGATAGAGGCTCTGACATGACGGCAGGGACCATTGATTGCGCCTGATCCCCGCCCTCCGGAGAGTCTCAGCCACGTATGGAAAGCCTGCTATCTTGGGGCGGCCGGCCATGGCGCGCTTCTGGGCGGCTTGCAGGGTTTCGATTGCTTTACTCATTTACGTCTCCTCCATGATCTGTTTGAGGGGCTGGCCCACCCTTGTTGTTTTGCTTTCTTCATTAGCCATTGAGGTTGCCCCACCCCTTCGACTCCGCCGAGGACAGGTTTGAAACTGAGTGCTCGTCTGAAGACGCTATATTTCGACGTTCAGGAGCGGGCCACCCGCCACAGCCGCACTGGTTCGCACAACCGCACTGGTTCGCACAACCGCACTGGTGCCGTTTTGCTCAGCCCGAAACGGTTGGTTCCACAGATCGAGCGAAGCCGGGCGGTAAGCGCCATTTGCTCTGTGACGGCAATGGAATCCCGCTGGTTATCCAACTCGCCGGCGCCGATCGGAATGACCCCCAGCAAGCCCTGGCACTCGTTGACGCGAACTCATTGTTTCACTTCGCCGGCGTACTCGGGATTGCATGCGGGGGCTCGGCGGCGATAGGTCTGCTGGAGTCGGCGCAGCCAAAGCAGCTCGGTGCGAAACTGCAAAATTGTCAGCGTGACCATCCACACGGCTTCGTGGAACTCGTGGCCGACCTCTCGAAGAATTGACCTGAGCGTGGCTTTCTCGAGCGCAAGCTCTTGGCGCAGAAACGCGGCCCGGCGGCGAAGCTGGCGGGCGAAGACCCCGGGGCGGGCTTGCCAGGAGAGAGCCATCCAGGTGAGGAATGGCGGCCGCTCGCGCTGCGTGGTCCAGGTGTCGCGTTCGAGCGCNNGTGGTGGCGTAAACCTTGCGCTCGGGGCCGGCGATAGCTTCATCGGATTCCGCTTCGCGGATCAGGCCTAGGCGGGCCAGTTTTTCGAGCGAGTAATACACCTGGGGCTTCGAGATGGCGGCCCAGTCGCGGACTTCGCGGCGCTCGAGTTCGAGGTTGGCTTGGTAGCCGTGCATCGAGCGCTCGGCCAGCAGGCTCAGCAGGACCAGGTCGGGTGTAGTCAGGCTGCTGCGTTCGCGTTTACTTGCGGGCATCGCGGGCCTTTCGCTTGCGGCTCCAGTTCCACCAATTGCGTTGTTCGCTCGGGAGACGCGGATTGCGCGCTTGCGCCACGGCTGCGCTAAAGACATCCAAGCAGCAGATGTCGACCGGCTCGCCGGTCCTGAGGCAGAGGCGCTCGTATAGCTTTTCGGGATTCTGGCGGGCGAGCTGAGCGACACTGCGAATGCCGAGTAACTCGAAATCGCGAAGCATGGCGGGGCCGACGGAAACCAGATCTGCGAGATGGCGTTCGGTCGATGGCATGAACTTTCTCCTTGACGAGGGCAAAATGATGGTGCTAGCGTTGGCTAGTCTAAGTTAGACTAGTTACGCTGTCAAGCAGGAAATGCCGCGCGTGTTGCCATTCTTGCGATGGCTGCCTGGCGTTCCTCGCGAGCGCTACGACGGGCGCCCTGAAGCCGGAGGAGAAGAAAGCGATGAGCGTGAAAAAGATTACCCCTGTACTGTTTGCCGCCGAAATCGAACCGTGTCTGAAGTTCTGGGTGGAACGATTCGGATTTGAGAAAACGGTCGAAGTACCCGAAAGCAACAAGCTCGGGTTTGCGATCGTGCAGGAGGGCGACGTCGAGTTGATGTATCAATCGTACGCCAGCGCAGACAAGGATGCGCCGGCGGCTGCGGCACAAGCGGTGAGGAAGGGGGCGACGTTTCTATACGTGGAGGTCGAAAACCTCGAGGAGACCATTGGAAGCCTGAAGGGTATCGAGGTCGTGATGCCGGTGCGGACTACGTTCTATGGAGCGCGAGAGATTGTCGTGAAAGATCCGGCAGGGCATTTTGTGACGTTCGCGCAGATGAGTGCCGCGCCGCAGAAGTGAATTTCTCGCGCCGAGAAAGCTTGTCTATAGGTGCCCTGACAAAACGGTAGCCCGGATGTAACCAGAAAATTGTTGGGCCATCGGTTAGACTCGAAACGAGCGCCCAATGCCCATGAATCCAATCGATCGCCTGAAGATACTCATCAACTCCTCCACTCCGATCGTGGTGATGGAAACGGTCGAGGAAGTTCGCGCGCTCTCCCTGGTGCGCACGGCCTGTTCGGATCTGAGTTTAGCCGTCTTCGAATGGTCCATCGCCGACGGTCTCGTGCGCTCCGGGAGCGGTGCCGCCGCTCCGCAGGCGGTTGTTCAGGGCCATCTTGACAAGACGACTCTGGCGGAAGCCGATTCGAAAACCACCGGGTACAACAAAGCGATGTATNNCACTGCCGACCCGGTGCAAGCGCTCGCAAACTTGGAGACCATGACGATCGAGGCAGTATTCGTGCTGAAGGATTTTCATCGGCACATGGACAACCCGGTCGTGGTACGCCGCCTGCGCGACGTGGGACAGAAATTTTCCGCGAACCGAAGGACCCTGGTGCTAACCGCCCCCGCCATCGAGATGCCGCCCGAGCTGGCCAGCCTGGTGGAATTTCTAGATCTGCCCCTGCCCGACCGCGATCGCCTGTGCGAGATTATCCGCGAGACATACACCCGCCTGGCCGGTACCCGCACCCTGAAGCTCCAGCTCGATGCTGACGGCGTGGAGAGGATGGCCGTAAATCTGCGCGGACTGACGGAAGAAGCAGCCGAACGCGCCATCTCGCAGACCCTGGTCGGACGCCTGGCGCTTTCACCCGACTGCGTCACGGATGTGCTCGAGGCCAAGAAGGCGTTGCTGAAGCGCTCGGAAATGCTGGAGTTTGTGGACGCGACAGACACCATGGCCAGCGTCGGTGGCCTTGCGAACATGAAGCGCTGGCTCGAGCAGCGCCGAGGCGCATGGGAGGACAGCGCCCTCAAGTTCGGCCTCGATCCGCCGAAAGGGGTCATCATTCTGGGTGTGCAGGGATGCGGCAAGAGTCTCTGTGCCCGAGCCGTAGCCGGAGAATGGAAACTGCCGCTGGTGAAGTTCGATACCGCTGCCGTGTATGACAAATTCATCGGCGAGACGGAAAAGCGTATCCAGAGGGTGTTCCGAGTAGCCGAGGGCCTGGCACCCTGCGTGTTATGGATTGACGAACTGGAAAAAGTCTTCGCGGGAAGCGCCCCGGATTCCGCATCTGCCGACGCAGGCGTTTCGTCACGCCTGCTGGCGTCGTTTCTTTCCTGGATGCAGGAGCGCAAGCCCGCGGTCTTCGTAGCCGCCACCTGCAACAACGTAAGCGTGCTGCCGCCGGAGTTGATTCGCAAGGGACGCTTCGATGAACTCTTCTTCGTGGACCTGCCGAGCGGGGACGAAAGAAAACAGGTATTGTCCATTCAGCTGACAAAGCGCAAACGTAATCCAGCCGACTACGATCTGGATCGAGTCGCAGCCGCAGCCAAAGGCTTCTCTGGAGCGGAAATCGAATCAGCCCTGCAAAGCGCTCTCTACGCGGCCTTTGCTCGCAAGCAGGAACTGAGCACCGCAGACCTGCTGACCGCGCTCTCTTCAACGGTGCCGCTCTCGATTACGCGCGGCGAGGAAATCGCCACACTGCGTGACTGGGCCAAGGAACGGGCGGTTTGGGCATCGTCGCCAGAGCTCAACAAGAGACAACATGCGAGTGGAGCTTAGAGAGGTTTTGACCCGGAATGGCGTTCGCACCGCGTATGCTTTGTGCCTGCTGGCTGGCAGCCTTGGCTATCTCTGCTACAGAGGTTAATAGGGGGTTTTTTCTCAGTCAGCCGACCGGACACACGCCATCAATCTTTCGCATGATCCCCTAGGGCGCGATTCTCACTTCTCCGCACTACGCTCAAACTACCTGGCAGTCCAGCCACCGTCGATCAGAATATCGGTCCCGGTAATGAAGCCGGCGGCCTCTGAGCATAGATAGCAGGCCAGCGCTCCGATCTCTTCCACTTTCCCCCATCGGCCGAGGGGAATATTGGCAACGAACTGCTGGTTGAGTTCCGGGTTTTGCATAATAGGCTGGTTCATTTCCGTGCCAAAAGGGCCAGGACTGATGCCATTGACGGTAATTCC
>PKYX01000155.1:4644-5160 GCA_003132825.1 Acidobacteriaceae bacterium | reverse complement strand
CTCATCATCGGGTGAACGAAGGCCTGGTCGGGTGCAGTGATTGCCACAATCCGCACGGTAGTTTCCAGGCCCACCAACTACGCGCTACCGCAGCGCAGCAAGCCATCTGTTTGAACTGCCACTCCGATAAAGCCGGGCCGTTCCAGTACGAGCATCCGCCGGTGAAGGTCGAGGGCTGCCTGGCCTGTCACACGCCGCACGGCTCGGCGAATCCGCATTTGCTCAACCGGCCCCAGGTGAACCAGCTCTGCCTCGAGTGTCACACCCTGACCGGAGCCAGCGTCGCGCCGCTCAGTCCCACGTTCCACAATCAGGCGGAAAAGTATCAGGCGTGCACGCTTTGCCACACGGCCATTCACGGTTCGAACACAGATCCGACGTTCTTCAAGCGATAGGAGGTAGGGCGGTATGAAACGCGATGGCTGGACATACGGTGTGGCGTTTGTGCTGCTAGCCGTGGGGGCTGGGCGGGCGCAGGACAAGAGCGCGCCCACGACCTGGGACCCCAGTGCTTCC
>PKYX01000155.1:0-4556 GCA_003132825.1 Acidobacteriaceae bacterium | reverse complement strand
ATGCACTCCGTCAACCACAATGGGTTTCTGTTCGACGACCTCAGCATGAGCAGCTTCGGATATGGCGGCGACCCGAATGACGTGACTCGCCTCAGCATGGATAAAGGCCGTTGGTACGACTTCAGCGGTATCTTCCGCCGTGATCAGAACTACTGGGACTACAACCTGATGGCCAATCCGTTGAATCCTTCGACTTCAACTCCGGCTTTGGCGATCAACGATTCGCCTCATCTGCTCAATCTTTCGCGGAAAATGACCGACCTGGACCTGAAACTTCNNCGTTCACCACCGACCATCAGGGCACCGAGGCGGAATTGTTCCAGCCCACGCGCGATCTCAGCGATACCTACCATTTTGGTATTTCCTGGCTCCCCATCGTTCGCACCCGGCTTTCGTACAATCAATACTTCACGCACGTCAAAAGCGACACCTCGGACGTGCTCGACAGTTTTCCCAATGCTCTTTCGAACGGCACGCCCGCCAACCTGGGGATTGCTTTCGATACCAAAAACGCCCTTCCCTGCGCGGCCCCGATCACCGCGAGCGGTGCCGCCAATCCCACGTGCAATCTCTACACCGGCTACTCCAACTTCGCGCCTTACCGCACCAACATCCCGACCGAGCAGTTGAGTTTTCAGAGCAACTACTTCAAGCGCCTCGAGCTCACCGGCCTCGCCAGTTACACCNNTCCTTTCTCTGAGGAAATCTTTGCCGGCGTCATCTCCCGCACCCATGGAGTCGAGACCACGACGACCTCGACCGGGGCCACGCAAAACATCACCACCAGCGCCGATCTGGGCGCGAGCTATGACATCAGCGACAAATTGCGGATCAATGATTCTTTTCGCTGGTACGATTTTCGCCTGCCGGGAGCGGCAACCTTGATTTCCTCGGCCCTGTTCAGTCCGTCGGGCATCGTGCCGCCGAACACATTTTCTGCCGCAGCCTGTCCCGCGCCCTATACCGGGCCGGGTTGCCCGCAACACAGCGCCAGCTCAGGGGCTGACCTGAGCACCGACGTCAGCGCGAATTATGAGGCGCAAAATCAGAAGGTGAATACTTTCGAGGTAGAATATGACTTCAGCCCGAAAGTCGGGGCCAATATCGGCTATCGCTTCGAGCGGCGGGACATCGCACTGAACGGCACCGACACCGTGCTCTCGACCTTTGATCCCACCCTGGCCACCCGCGGCGGTTGCACCACGCTCACGAACGGGATCTGCCAGACCACCGCGTTTTCGACCGGGCTGCAGACGGTCGAGATCAACGACCATGGCGCCCTGTTTGGCATCTGGTTGCGGCCGATGCGGGGACTGCGCATCAATTCCGATATCGAAATCGACTCGGCCGACAACGTTTTCACCAACATCATGCCGCGCCATTTCCAGTGGTACCGGGTGAAAGGGAACTATACCCCCAAGGGTTGGCTCAACCTTTCGGGGGGCGCAAATATTCGCGAGTCGCGCGATCTCTCGAACAACCTGGGCAACTTGCAACACAATCGAAGCTATTCCATGGGAGCCGTAATTACCCGGTCGGCTCGCTGGAGTTTCGATTTCAACTACAACTATGACGATCTGCTGACTAACATCAACATCTGTTTCGTCGAAACCCCCACCCCCACGTTTGCCAACACCAGCGGTGCCTTGTGCGGCGCGGCCTATCTCAGCGCGCTGTCCTTCTACCACGATATCTCGAACTTTGGCTCGGCCAATCTGATGTTCAAGCCGGTCGAGCGCGTCACCCTCACTCTGGGCTACACCCTGACCAGCACGAGCGGATCGAGTCTGCTGCTGAACCCGCTCGCTTCGCTCGGCCCGGTGGCCTACAACTATCATCTTCCGACCGCGGCTCTGGCCTATGACATCACCAAGCACGTGACCTTCAAGACGGGTTGGAATTACTACGACTACGATGAGAAATCGGTGCCAGTGCTAGTCGCTCCTCGCAACTTCCGCGCCAACATTTTCGCGACGTCGTTGCGCTTCTCCATGTAACTCGATTGAAAGGAAAGCTCGTGATGAAAATGCTCCCCAGCAAAAGCGTTCTCTTCGGCTTGATCGTGATGGTTGGGTTGTCGTTCGCAGCCCAGGCCCAGAGCGGTCCTGAGGCCGCCTACAAAGCTAAATGCGCCATGTGCCACGGGGCCGATGGGGCGGGAAATACTCCGGCGGGAAAAAGTATGGGAGCCAAGGATTTCCGGGCCCCCGACGTAGTCAGTGAGACCGACGCCCAATTGCAGGGTGTGATCGAGCACGGGCGCAATAAGATGCCCGCCTACCAGGGAAAATTGAGCGCCGACGACGTCGGGGGTCTGGTGAAGTACATCCGGCAACTGCAGGGCAAGTGACCGATTCCCGGGAACGCGACCAGACGGTGAGGAGCCAATATGGGCGACGGTGAGAGTCTGCCGCGAGGGCCGGCGGTGCATCCCTATCGAGGACTGGCGCGCAACTTCACCAGCCTGATCGGCGCCGCCCTGGCGGCGATCAGTTTGGCGAACATTGTCTTTCTTGTCCTGGTGAGCTGGATTTCGTCCCAGCCCAGCCCCTACCTGGGCATTCTCGCCTTCCTGGTGTTCCCCGCTTTTCTGATCCTCGGACTCTTGCTGGTTCCCGCCGGAATGTGGCTGGAGCGGAGACGAAGGCGCAAGCGAACGCCCGGGGAAATTTCCAAGTTCCCCCAAATCGACCTCAATCGACCCGCACAGCGAAACGCGTTGGCTTTTTTTGTCGCTTCTTCCGCTGTTTTTCTGCTGCTCAGCGCGGTGGGTAGCTACCGCGCCTATGAATTCACCGATTCGGTCGAATTCTGCGGGCAACTCTGCCACGCGGTCATGGCACCCGAGTACACCGCCTATCTCCGCTCGCCCCATGCCCGCGTTCCTTGCGTAGACTGCCATGTGGGTCCGGGCGCCGGCGGATATGTACGATCAAAGCTTTCGGGCTCCTACCAGGTTTATGCGGTGGTCTTCAACAAGTACCCCCGACCGATCCCGACTCCGGTGGTTAATTTGCGTCCCGCCCAGGAGACCTGCGAACGCTGCCACTGGCCGAGCAAATTCTATGGAGCCCAATTGAAGGTCTTCTACCACTACGCCCCGGACGAAAAGAACACACCCCGCCAGATTCGCATGCTCATCAACGTCGGCGGGGCTGAACCGAGCGCCGGTTTGCCCTCCGGCATTCACTGGCACATGAACCTGGCCAACCAGATCACCTACATCGCCACCGACGCCGCGCGCCAGGTGATTCCCTGGGTGCAAGCTAAGGACATGCAGGGTAAGGTCACCATCTATACCGCGAAGGATTCGAGGCTGAGCTCCGAGCAGGTGAATCAGGCAGAAAAACGCCGGATGGATTGCATCGACTGCCACGACCGACCCAGCCACATCTTCACGCCCCCCGACCGATCGGTCGATGAGTCGCTGCAGGCCGGACGCATCGACGCTTCACTGCCCTTTATCAAGCAGGAGGCGGTGACCGTCCTTAGCAACACTTACGCCACCGCCGCGGAAGCACAAACCCAAATCGCGTCCGAAATACGGCAGTTCTACCAATCCAAGTATCCGCAGGTTGACCAGGCCCAGTCGCAATCGATCGAGACTGCCGTTTCCGATGTCCGGAAGATATACCAGTCGACCATCTTTCCTGCCATGAAGACCGACTGGCGGTCCCACCCGGACAATGTGGGTCACCTTTATTCTCCCGGCTGCTTCCGCTGCCATGATGGCCAGCACACGAGCGCGGAGGGCAAGGTCATCCCCAAGGACTGCAACACCTGCCACACCGTTCAGGCGCAACTGGAAGGGGCAGCGACTCTTCAGGTCCCGGCGCCACCGACTGGTTTCAGCCACCCTGTCGATATCGGCGATCTCACCCAGGTAAATTGCAGCGATTGCCACTCTGGCGGCGTCGGACCATAGGCGGGAAGAGAGAGCGCCCAGTCAATTCCAGGCCCCGGCGGCCCGAAAGCGATCGGGCAAACCCCAATGGGAGGTTCGGCCTCACGGATAGACCCGGTATACAAAGAATAACTTGACCATGCCCCTGTTTCCCGCTACATTATTCAGTTCTAGGGACAAACTTGAGCTGCACGGGCTGTCCAAAGACGAACCTCCGCGGTAATCGGGTCTAATTCCAGAAAGTGAAGAAACTTTCGGCTCTTGCGGAGCATCTATAATTAAAGCTGGAGCTTTTCCCGTACAACCCATCTGTTTTCAGCTGCTTAGGTAATCTGGCCAGGCGTTGCCTGCCCGCCCGGATGGGAACACGGTGACCATCTCCAGGCTAGAAAGAGGAACCATGAAGCGCTCTGATCGCGTTTTCGATGCTTTACACACGTTGCGAAACCGTTATATGCTGTGTCAGCTCGCGTCCAAAGCTACCCGCAAGTTTCACAAGCCCAATACCAGAATCCAGGAAACCATGANNCCCGCCCCGCGTAGTACGTCTTTCCTTTTAGTACGACCCCCCTTGAAAAATCTCCTCGCAGGTGACCAATGACCATCGCTGAACTCAAAGAAAAGAACATAACCGAGCTGACCAAGATCGCCC
>PKYX01000552.1 GCA_003132825.1 Acidobacteriaceae bacterium | reverse complement strand
CAAACTGAATTTTTGAGCCGAATATTCCTCCTGAAAAAATAGAGAGTTCCCGGCCTGTCCGGATCCAGAACCCTCGCCTAGACATTTTCTTGCCGAGAGTCCACGCGTAAATTTCGGGCAACCGGTCGAAAGCACTCCATCACAATGACTGTTCATCAGATTGATCCATTGCAGGACCCACGTTGGGCTGAGTTGCTCCAGGCGCATCCGCAGGCATCGATCTTTCACACGCCGGGATGGCTCGAAAGCCTGCGGCGCACCTACGGATACGAGCCCCTGGTTCTGACCACCAGCCCTCCGGGATCGGCGTTGACCAACGGGGTGGTGTTCTGCCGCATCAAGAGCTGGCTGACCGGCGAGCGCCTGGTGTCGGTGCCGTTTGCTGACCACTGCCAGCCCTTGTTCGAGCGCGTGGAAGACTTTTACTCGGTGCTGGAATGGACCAGCCAGGGTTTGAGGAAGAATTCCCGCAAATACGCGGAGATCAGGCCCTTGGATGGGAACGCTCTCGGCTTGAGCGAGCACTCGGCCTTCCGTGCGGGAAAAACATTTCGGCTGCATCTGCTGGACCTGAAACCGAGCCTGGACGATCTGCTCCGTGCCTTCGACAAGAATTCGGTGCAGCGGCGGCTCCGGCGGGTGGCCAAGGAAAATCTAGTGTACGAAGAGGGCAACTCTACCGCGTTGTTGAAGAAGTTCTATCATTTGCAAGTCTTGACGCGGCGCCGGCACAGAGTCCCCCCTCAGCCGGACGAGTGGTTCGGCAATTTGCTGGCCTCACTCGGAGAGAAAGTCAAGATCCGTGTTGTTTCGAAGGACGCCACACCGGTGGCCAGCATTCTCACCCTGGCCTTCAACGGAACCGTGATTTACAAGTACGGGTGCTCCGATGCCACGTACAACAATCTTGCGGGAACCCCCTTCCTGTTTTGGCAGGCCATTCAGGAGGCAAAGCAGGGCGGTTATCACAGTTTTGACATGGGCCGGTCGGACATCGATAACCCGGGACTCATCACCTTTAAGTCGCACTGGGGAACCGCTGACCAGCCATTGACGTATTGGCGCTTCCCGGGGGCGGCAAGGAGCCCCAAAGGGGAGCCTTCACAAGCGAAGGAAGCCGGCAAGTACATAGTTTCTCATCTGCCGGATAGCCTCTTGATTTTCTTAGGCCGAACGTTGTACAAACACGCAGGCTAGTTATTCCCTGAAGAGTTCGTCCTCCCCCTGTTAGGTTTCACCCAGTCAAAAGAAGACGGCGTTTGTAGACACTCAGTCACCCTACGGGATCGAACATGCAAGAGTTGACGGGATACTTCCGATGTCCCGAAGAATTCATTGATCTGCGCCGGCCGGAGAACCTCTCCGGTGACACCGGCTATTTCTGTTTCGGCCCGGACACGATCTGTTACGGGCGCTCCTCGGCCGGGTTTCGAGCCCGGCGTGTCAGCCACCATTTGTACGATGTGAAGGACGATGTGCGATTCCATAACGCCGGTGCCGTGCTGCCCTTTGATCCCACGGAGGTGGTTTCGAATCTGCGCTACGAGCGCTATGTAGACGGATCGGCGAGCGCCCTCACCAAATTCTGGCGCAACGCGATACGCAAAGCTTACTATCTGGCTCGCCCCCTGATGTCGGTGTCGATACGTAAGCACCTGCAGAAGGTCCATCTGCAAGGCTGGCAGAATCTGGCTTTTCCGCGATGGCCGGTTGACACGAGCGTTGACGCCTTGCTCGAGAAGCTCATGGCGCTGGCCATCCGGTGCAGGGGCGGCGAGCGCATGCCCTTCATCTGGTTTTGGCCCGAGGGCTCGAACGCTTGCGCGCTCATGACCCATGACGTCGAAGAAGCAGCCGGGATCGATCTGTGCTCCAAACTGATGGACATGAACGAGTCCTTCGGCATTCCGGCTTCGTTCCAGATTGTTCCGGAGAAACGCTATTCGGTATCCCAGAAGTTCTTGGAGAATATGCGGAGCCGGGGATTCGAGGTCAATGTTCACGACCTCGACCATGACGGCCGTCTTTACTGGGACCATGAGGAATTCAAGCGGCGGGCGGCCAAGATCAACCGTTACGGCCGGGAATACGGGGCCCTGGGGTTCCGGGCGGGGATCCTCTATCGCAATCAAGAGTGGTTTGATTCCCTCGAGTTCGAGTATGAGATGTCAGTCCCGAACGTTGCCCGCCTAGAGCCACAGCGGGGCGGATGCTGCACGGTGATGCCTTACTTTGTGGGCAAGATCCTGGAGCTGCCGGTGACCACGACCCAGGACTATTCGCTCTTTCACGTTCTCAATACCTATAGCTTGTCGTTATGGGAGCAGCAGATTGACATCATTCTTCGAAAACATGGAATGGTGAGCGTCATTACCCATCCCGACTACATTACGGGTCCGCGGGAAGAGGAAACCTACCGCGGCCTCTTGGGGCTCTATAGTCGCCTCAGGCGAGATCATAACGTGTGGATTNNTATAGCCGCCTCCGGCGAGATCATAACGTGTGGGTTGCCCTTCCCCGCGAGGTGAACACCTGGTGGAGGCAAAGAAGTCAAATGCGACTGGTTCAGCGAGCGGGCCAGTGGTCGATCGAAGGCCCCGGCAGCGAAAGAGCAGCGGTGGCATTTGCCAGCCTAGAAAATGACCGACTGACCTATAGCATTCAGCAACCCTCAGGCGAGGTTACGAAGAGGTCCCCCACTCCATACGCCGCTGCCGGAATGGGATGAGCGGCCTCCAGAATCCCCCTTCGCGCAAGAAAATCCACAACCGTTCGACGGTTGGCTTCGTGCTTTTCCAGCTAGTTCACGGGTGAACCACATCAGGTCAAAATCAGAGCGCGAGGTATTGCGGCACGCCTGCTTTCTCGGACTCGCAGTGCTTTCTGCGATTGTGTTTCGTCGTGCTCTGTGGACGGTCATCGGGTCATCTCTCGACGTCGACAAATACTCCCACATCCTGCTGGTGGCCCCGGTCAGCGCCGCTCTTCTTTACCTGGCACGGAAAAAAGTACTGGCCCAGGTTTCCTACAGCAAGGCGGGAGGATTTGCCTTGCTGCTGCTGCTGGTGGCGTTTGCCTATGCTTCGACACAATCGGACACGTTTAGCGAAAGCGGATATCTTTCGCTGTCATTCCTGTTCTTTGTCTCGTGGTGTCTCGCGGCCTTCGTCTGCTGCTATGGAGTCGCGGCCTTTCGCGCCGCCCCTTTCCCCTTACTATTTTCGCTCTTGATGGTTCCGCTGCCGGACGGGGTGCTCGAACGCATTATCGCCGCGCTGCAGAACGGATCCGCGGACGCCACTTGCCTGCTGCTGCAGGCGGCGCACATTCCCTATGTGCGCAACGGGGTAGTTTTGGATCTCCCGAAAGTCAGCATCTACATTGCAGAGGAGTGCAGCGGTATCCGGTCGAGCATGGTTCTGCTGCTGAGCACCCTGGTGCTCGGACATCTGTATCTGAAACACGGCTGGACTCAGGCCTTGCTGGCCCTGGCGGCATTTCCTCTCACCCTCGCGAGGAACGGGCTGAGAATATTTGTGCTCTCCACGCTCGGAATGTACGTGGACCCGTCGTTTCTCAGCGGCCGGCTCCATCGTGACGGCGGCTTTATTTTCTTTGCCATCGCTTTTGCAGGCATCCTGTTGCTCATCTGGCTATTCCAGAAGCTCGGGCTCGATCCCGGAACCGCGCCTCCCCGTCCACCGCCGGCGACCGTGCGGATGAAACCGGCGGCGGTCGAGGAGGCCTCCGCCCCGGTTCCCGCGACTGTGTATAAGGGTTGATCCGAGGCCTTTCGAACCGGCAATTTTCTCGCGAGATCCTTTCCAGTAGGGGGTATGCTAGTTCAGTAGAGGATTGATCTTCCCCCGGCTGAAAGGAGGCACCGAAATTGGCCTACGAGGCGGAAACTCCTTTTGACAGCGTAGAAGGCGCGCAGGAATATCTGAAGCTTCTTTCCGAAGCTCTGCTCGATGCCCGGCGTGATATCGAACGGGATATTGCGGGCCCGGCGGACTCGAAGCCGCCGCGGCGCCTGGAGGCCTTGCGGCTGGTGTTGTACAAACTGGAACGACTGGAACACCATCTGAAAGCCAGCTGCCGCGAGCTGAACGACTTGCGTACGCTCCGGAGGCTCTTGTTACAGGAGAGAGCTCTGATGGCCGCGGCGGCGAGGTCGAAATAGAACTGAGCCGGTGGCGATCGGCCGGCCGCTGGCGAGAAGGCTGGCCTGGAGGATTTCCTGGATGCGGCAGATCCCGATTCTGGTGACCGGGGGAGCTGGTTTCATCGGTTCCAATTTCATTTTGCAGTGGTTGGCTCGCGAACGCACTCCCGTCGTCAATCTGGATAAGCTCACCTACGCGGGCAATCTGGGGAATCTCGAGTCGGTTGCCGCAGATCCGGGTTACTGCTTTGTCCATGGCGATATCGGCGATCGGGATCTAGTGCGGAGCCTGCTCGAGCGCCACCGACCCCGCGCGGTGGTTCACTTCGCCGCCGAGAGCCACGTCGACCGTTCCATTCACGGCCCGGACGATTTCGTCCGTACCAATGTGAACGGTACCTTCAACCTGCTAGAAGAAGTGCGGGCCTACTGGAGCGCACTCGGGCGTGAATCGAAGGTGTTGTTTCGCTTCCTGCATGTTTCCACCGATGAAGTCTATGGCTCCCTGGGGCCGGACGATCCCTCCTTCTCGGAAACCACCGCCTACTCGCCCAACAGCCCATACTCCGCCACCAAGGCGGCGTCCGATCACCTTGTCCGGGCTTATCACCACACCTACGGGCTGCCCACCCTGACCACCAACTGTTCGAACAACTATGGCCCCTATCAGTTTCCCGAGAAGCTGATTCCATTGGTGATTCTGAACGCGACCACGGCCCAGCCGATCCCGATCTATGGGGATGGACAGAATGTGCGCGACTGGCTGTTTGTGGCCGACCACTGCGACGCCGTGCGCGCCGTGCTGGCCGGCGGAGCGTCCGGCGAGACCTACAACATTGGCGGCCGGAACGAGAAGCGGAACCTGGATCTGGTCCACACGATCTGCGGTATTCTCGATGAGCTGCGACCTGGCGATCCGGTGGTGCCGCATCGCGACCTCATCTCCTTCGTGCAGGACCGCCCCGGTCATGATCGCCGCTATGCCATCGACGCACGCAAGATTGAGCGCGAACTGGGGTGGTGTCCCGGCGAGACTTTTGAAACTGGCATGCGCAAGACCATCGAATGGTACCTGGCCAACCAGAAGTGGGTCTCGGAAGTGACCAGCGGAGGCTACCGCCAGTGGATGGCGGCCCAATACTCGCAGTAATGATCGGCCAGCCCGAGAATTATTTCAGCCAACAACGAATGATGATCCGCCACGAAATGACCAGAGACCATGCCAGCTAACGCGACCAGCGGGTCCACTCAATACAAGGGAATTATTCTCGCCGGCGGATCGGGGACGCGGCTCTATCCCGTGACTCACGCGGTTTGCAAGAGCCTGCTGCCTATCTACGACAAACCGATGATCTACTACCCGCTCACCACCCTCATGCTGGCGGGGATCCGGGACATCCTGGTGATTTCCACGCCGCAGGACGTGGCAAAATTCGAGCATCTTCTCGGGGACGGAAAGCGCCTCGGCCTCAGGTTTCAGTATGCCGAGCAACTCCGCCCCGAAGGCATCGCGCAGGCCTTTCTGATCGCCAAGGATTTCATTGGTTCCTCCGGCTGCGCCCTGGTGTTAGGGGACAACATCTTCTACGGGCACGATTTTGCCAAGAGTCTAAGCCAGGCCGGGAAAACAGCTTTGGGGGCACGCGTATTTGCCTATCCCGTCAATGACCCGGAGCGCTACGGGGTAGTCGAATTCGATTCCGCCGGCAAGGCGCTCAGTCTCGAGGAAAAGCCGAAAGCTCCGAAATCGCGCTATGCCGTGACCGGGCTGTATTTTTACGACAATCAGGTGGTCGAGATTGCCCAGGCGCTGAGACCTTCCGCCCGCGGCGAGCTCGAAATCACCGACGTCAACAAGGAATATTTGAAGCGAGGACAACTGGAAGTCATGGTGATGGGGCGGGGCATGGCATGGCTCGATACGGGAACTCACGAATCCATGCTCGAAGCTTCACTTTTCATCCAGACCATCGAAACCCGCCAAGGGCTGATGGTGGCGTGCCCGGAAGAGATCGCTTATCGCTACGGATACATTACCGGACAACAACTGGAAAGCCTTGCTGGCTCCATGAAAAACAACGGCTACGGCACGTACTTGATGCAGTTGCTGCACGAGAAGGTGTTCTGAGGTGGCGCTTCTTCAGGCCAGCGGCTCCTCCATGCAAGTCACGGAAACTCCCATCCCCGGCGTATTGCTCCTCGAACCCAAGGTATTCAGGGATGCGCGGGGATTTTTTCTCGAAAGCTACAACCAAAAGGCGATGGCCGAAGCCGGGATCCGGGGGCACTTTGTGCAGGACAACCATTCGTTCTCGGCGCGTCACGTGCTGCGCGGCCTGCATTACCAGGTTCGCTGTCCCCAGGGCAAGTTGGTGCGGGCGGCCGTGGGCGAGATCTTCGACGTGGCGGTCGACCTGCGCCGAAGTTCACCGGCGTTCGGCAAATGGCACGGGGTCACGCTCTCGGGCGAGAATCATAAGATGCTCTGGGTCCCGCCCGGACTGGCCCACGGCTTTCTGGTGGTGTCGGAAAACGCCCAGGTGTTGTACAAGGCAACCGACTTCTATGCTCCGGAGTCGGAACGCACGCTGGCTTGGAATGATCCTGACCTAGGCATCCGTTGGCCCTTTGAAGGGACTCCGCTGGTATCGGCGAAAGACGCCTTGGGCCGGTTGTTGCGGGATGCGGAGACCTTCCCGTAGGGCTCGACGGGCATCGCCGCCCGCTACGGACTGGGAACCATGGCCGTGACCTGGTTTGAGTAGGGGCTCTCGACCGAGTCGGTGCCGACCGAAGTGACGACGTAGTAATAGGCTGTGCCGGACTGAACCGTGCTGTCCGCATAGCTGGTCGTGGGCTGCATCGAATCCACCTTGGCGTACGGTCCCCCCGACAGCGTTCCGCGATATACGTTGTAGCCAGAGACCGTTGAGCTGCTGGCCAGCCAGGACAGGTCCACGGTGTGCTGGGTCGCCGCAGTCTGAGTCCCGTTGCCCGAGAACGTCTCGTTGGCCGGAGAGTTTGAGGCGTTGCTGGCGAAAGAAATACTGCCCGGTGTGCTGCCCGCCGCTTGCGGAGTGAAGGTCACGGTGAAGGAAACGTTGGTTCCCGCCGCCAGGGTTAGCGGGAAGGTGATCCCGTTCACCGAGTAGCCTTGCCCGTTCCAATCCGCGCTGGAAACCGTGATACTCGAAGCTCCCGCCGTCAGCGTTCCGCTCAGATTGGCGCTGCTGCCCACCGCAACGTTGCCGAAATTCAGGGCCGGAGGTGCCACCGCTAATTGCGCGGTCCCGACCCCGGTGCCCGCTAGCGACACGGTGGAAGGATCGGCCGCACCAGCCACGACAATCGACAAACTGCCGGTCGCCGCGCCCGCCGACTTGGGTGCGAAGGCGATGGTGATCGTCGAGGACACCCCGGGCATCAGCACGATCGGTAGAGCGGACGTACTCGCGGTAAAGCTCGAGCCCGCAGCGGTGACCTGAGAGAAGGTAACGCTGGGGCCTCCGCTGGCCGAGGAATTGGTCAGCGTGATGGTGCTGTTCTTGCTGCTTCCGACCGACACATTCCCAAAATCAATACTGGAAGTGTTCAGCGTCAGACTGGCGCTCGTCGTACTTGCGGTTTGGCTGGTTCCGGCCGTTCCTCCGCCGCACGAGATGCTCACCAGCGCGGCCAGCAACACCGCGACCGCACCCAACCGGTTCCTCTGACTTGCTTCCTTGCTTCCCATCCCACTCCTATTATCTCGACCAAACTCCGGGCTTCGCTAGAGCTCGGGAAGCCATGCCCGTGTGGAGAGTCAGTGCGATACTTCCGTAAGTCTGTAAGTGGCGATTGAGTGTGGCGACTGCTCGACGAACAGAGCCCGGGAATGGAGGATCGGTCTCTCCGCCCACTCGACTCGATCTCGATTGGTTTCGGGATTCTAGTGTCTTCTTGGTAATCTGGGAATGTCTGATTAGTACACGACTAGAGAACCAACACCGGCGGCGGTTCCTGCTTCGGGGGTCGGGGTCCGGCGGACACTCGGGCGCGCATCTCAGCCGGCGTGCTGAGGGCGATTCGAGCTCAGAACAGCCTGCGCGCCCTCTGCGCGCCGCTCCGACCCACCGCAAACTCCGCCTTCCCCAGCCCGCCCACCCGGCTGCGCTCGTCTGGTTCATCCTCTGCTTTTATCCTTTTCGCATCCTCATTCTTCGCATTCTCTTCTTCGTATCCTCTTGCTGAACGCAGGCTTATCCGCGAGCCTCCGACAGCTGCGGCTGCCATCCCAAGTCCTACGGGGGCGGAATGGCTGCGCTCACCTGGTTCGAGAACGCGCTCTCGGCTCCGTCGGTGGCCACCGCCGTAGTGACGTAGAAGTAAGTATCTCCAGCCTGGACGGAAGTGTCGGTGTAGGTGGTGGCCGTGTCCACTGCGGTGTCGATCTTGGCATACGGTCCGCTGTTCACGCTGCCACGATAAATGTTGTAGCCGAGGACCGTCGAATTGCTCGGTGACCAGGAGAGCTCAACGCTGTGCTGCGGCGGAGGCGTGCCGCTGCCGGTCACGGATTCAACCACTGGGGAGCTGGATGCGCTGGTGCTAACGGAGACACTTGCTGTTGCCGCGCCGCTCGACTGCGGAGTGAAAGTCAAGGTAAACGGAACGCTCGTACCGGGTTGAAGGGTCAGCGGAAGGGCCAGTCCCCCGAGCGCATATTCGCCGCTGCTGAGCGAAGCCGAGGTGACCGTCACGCTGGCTCCAGTGGCACTGAGGGTCGCGGGCAAACTCTTGCTGGCACCCACCACCACGCTGCCAAAACTGAAAGTGCCAGGGCTTAGCGCCAACTGACCGGCAGCCGTCGCGGTTCCGGACAAAGCGATGGAGGGAGAGGCCGAAGCGTTCGAGACAATCGCGATGCTGCCGCTGGCAGCGCCCGGAGTCAATGGCGTGAAGCTAGTGGTGAAGGTAAAGCTTTGGCCTGCCGCCAGGGTCAGAGGCGTGCTCAAGCCACTCATGCCGAATCCGGTCCCGGCCAAAGTCACCTTCGAGATGATGACGCTCGAGCCGCCGGAGTTGACCAAGGTTGCCGTTTCCGTGCCGCTGCTACCCACTTGCACGCTTCCGAAGCTTAGCGGACCCGCGCTCAGAGTCCCCGAGGTTACCCCCGCGCCGGACAGAGGAATAGTCAGCGAGGATGCTGGGCTGCTGGTGGTGATCGCCAGATTCACGCTGCTGCTCCCGGCTGCCTGCGGTGAAAACACGACGTTGAACGAGGTGCTCGCACCGGCTGCCAGGGTGAGCGGCAGGCTCATGCCACTAACCGTGTATCCCGCACCTGCGGCCATCTGGGTGAGGGTGATGCTCGAGCCGCCGGAGTTGGTCAAGGTTTCCGGCAGGTTTTGATTGGTCCCCGTCTGCACGCTGCCGAAACTCAGGCTGGGTGCGCTCGGGATCAGCGCTCCCGCGGTCAGCGCGGTGCCCGAGACTGGAGCGGAGAGCGCGGGGTTCGAGGCGTTGCTGGCGATCGCCAGGTTGAAGTTGTCGACTCCCGCCGATTGCGGCGCGAATATCACATTGAAAGCGGCACCCTGACCGGCTGACAAGGTGATCGGCAGGGTCAGGCCGCTGACGCTATATGCGCCCCCCGTGAAGCTTGCCTGAGTGACGGTCACGCTCGAACCGCCGGTATTGGTCAAGGTCGCCGCCAAGGTCTGCGTTCTGCCCGTCTGAACCGATCCGAAGCTGAAACTCGAGGGAGCGACCGTCAACGCGCCCGGCGCCACGGCCGTAACCGAAAGCGGTACGGCGAGAGTCGCATCGCTGGCATTCGAGTTGATGGTTAGGTTTCCGTTCAGCGTTCCAGAGGTCGCGGGAGCGCACGTGATGCTGACGTTCATGCTCTGCTTCGGCGCCAGCGTCATGGGCATGCTCATTCCGCTCATGCTGAAGCTCGCGCCCGACACCGCCGCACCGCTGACGGTAACATTCGAACCACCTGAGTTAGTGATAGTCGCCGTCTGCTTCTGGCTGGTCCCGACTTGCACGGTACCGAAGGCCAGAGGGCTGAAACTGGCAGCCAGCGCACCCGGCGCAACCACCGTCGCCGAGAGGGGGACGCTGAAGGCTGGGTTCGAAGCCGTGCTGTCGATCGTGATGGTGCCGCTGCCCGCTGTGGTGGCTTGGGGGACAAAGGTGACCGTGAAGTTGGCGGTCTGAGCGGCCGCGAGAGTCAGCGGCAAGCTCGGGCCGCTCATGCTGTAGCCTGCGCCCGTCGCTGCCACTTGGCTGAGAGTGACGCTGGCCGTACCCAAGTTGGTCAACGTCAAGGGCGCGGTCACCGTGCTTCCGACGACGGGCGATCCAAAATTGAGGGTGGCTGGCGCTGCCGTGAGCGCGCCGAGCGTGGTCCCGGTCGACGTCACCTGGGCTCCGACGCCAGAGAGTGAAATGGATGCGGTCTCATTCACGCTGGCGGCCGTCGTCGCGCGCCTGCCGCGACGCCGCGCATGGCTGGGGGCGGACATGGATGCGCTGCCGGTAACCGAGATGACTCCGCTTCGGGTCCCGCTCGCCCGCGGCGCGAAGGTGACGGCAAAGTTCACGCTCTGGCTGGGCTCAAGGGTCAAGGGCAGACTCAGACCACTGATCGCAAAGTCGCTGCTGCTGGCCAGGACTTGCGAAATCACCAGGCTCGTGCCTCCGGAGTTGGTCAAACCTGCCGATTGAGTCTGACTGCTGCTGAGCGGCACGCTTCCAAAATTAATGCTCGACGGGTTCAAGCCGAGTTGGCCGGCCGCGACCGCGGTGCCGGAAACGGCTAGCGTGATCGACGGTTGCTCCGCGCTGCTCGAAATTGCGATGGTGCCGGTCGAAGCTCCCGGCGTCTGAGGAGCGAAGCTGATCACGAACTGGGCCCGTTGTCCGGGCGGAATCGTCACCGGTAACGCCGGCTGGCTAACCCCGAAGACGGAGCCGCTCGCGGTTGCCCCGCCGATGGTGATGCTGGAGGTTGTAGGGTTGGAGATGTAGTCGGTAAACAGGGCGCTGCTACCAACGACCACAGAGCCGAACTCCACCGTGGAACTGCTCGCCACCAGAGCCGTACTTCCCCGAACCGTTCGCGGACCGCCCTGTACAGCTGAACAACCGAGTATCGAGCCCAAAGCCAGCAAAACAACTAGAATATTCCAACGCGAGCTGAGATCTCTCACGCAAGACCTCGATTTCTGGCCGTATGTTCGCGTGCATACGGCGGGGGATGTGCAACCCTGCGTTCGCGCCATTGAAAACCCGCAACGGACGGCACAATTGCAGCAAACTCAGTGTGCTTCCTTAGAAACGATCGCGATAGATTGCGGAAGGACACCCCCGACGTGGCGAATGGACACTTTCGGGATTACAACCTTCGAGTAGCGAATTCACTCAAGCCGCACCCTGAAACGCGCGCCCAGTGCCCGGCTTCGAGCCTTCGGCTGAGCTAGATTGGGCGCGGCTCCGTGAATGGGGTCGTTTTTGGATTGGATCGGCCCGACAGTCTGTCAAGAAAACTCCCACTTGTTCTCTTCTCTATCTCTTCCTCTTCTTCATCATCATCTTCCCTTCTTTTCTTCCTCCCTTTTCTCGCTTTTGTCGTTATTCTTCTCTCCGCCGCCCACGAAGCGCCCGCCCCTCTTCTTCTGGGACGCATCCATTAACTGCAATTGTTTTCACTCAGAGGTCGGAGGGACACCGCAGCAATACATGGAAGCAACTGACTTTAAATAACTTCCTAGAATGACAGCTGGTATACCGATTGCCCAATTCATGGGGCATATCGGGGCCTTGGCTGCTCTTTTCAAACGACCAGCCGGAACGCCCGTCCGGCCATCGCTCCGAGAAAGTGACGCGCTATGGCATTGCGCCAACTGGGGTCGATGGTCGTGGTGGCCGCGACTGTGTCGATGGGCTGGGCTTCGACTGGCCATCCGCCACCTCGCGCCGCGGTCGGAAAGACGACTCTGGTGAGTCCCCAACAGCAACTCTGGACCAGGGCTGTCCACGCCTCGAATTTCTCGCCCATGAGTCGGGCCTCGCTCCGCAGTGCGTGCGAACCCGTGGAACCACCCATGGCGCTGGCCACGCCCGATCCGCTGCTCGATCGACCGGTTCCAGCCGCGAAAGTTACGGTCAGTTTTATCGTGGGGATTGATGGCCGCGTGCACAGTCCCCTGATCCTCGAGAGCCTTGGGCCTTCGGAGGATCGCATCGTGCTCGACGCGGTGCGCAACTGGCGTTATCGCCCGGCGACCTGCAATGGCGTTCCCACGGAAGCGGAAGGGAAGATCGCGTTTTCAAGTCGCTAGTACAATCGCGATCGACTAGAATGAGCGCTATTGGATCGGGCTATGGATCACGAAACCAAATCCGAGTCTGGGAAAAATGCCCAGGCGGACCAGTCGGTGGATCAGTTCTTCACCCAGCTGCAGTCCGAAATGCGCCGTCCCGACCTTAGCCAGGAAGCGATCGCCGCCGCCTTTCAGGCCATCCAAAGACTGGCTCTCGATTCCGATACCGAGGGAGCTGTGAACGCTACCGCTCAGCCGCCAGAAAGCGGAGAAACCTTTCTATGCTCCGCTTGCAATGCTCCGAACATTCGGGGGAAAAAGTTCTGTGCGGAATGCGGCGTCCCCTTGCAGCCGGCCGCAGGGGAATTTGCCGACAACACGCACTCCGACCGCAGGCCTGCGGCCGGCCCCCACCACTATCACCATCACTATCATCACCATTATTTCCCCGCGCCCGAGGGGGCCCCGCAGTCTGCGGATTTCCGCGCTGCGGCTCTCCCTGCTCCTGCACGCGACGCGGCGCGCACACGCACCCCGGCGGGCGGTGCAGCGCTCAGCCGCGCCGAGACAGCGGTCCGCAAGATGACCCAGGACTGGGCGCAGGCTTGCAACACCAAACAACTGGACGACCTGGTTGAGCTCTACAGCACCGATGCCTTAGTGCTCCGGCCCAATTCCCCTGCGGTCCGCGGCGCTCAGGCGATTCGAGAGTTCTTTTTCGCCGCCTTGGACTCCGGCCTGGGTGAGGCGGAACTGGATGCCTTGCGCACGGAGGTGTTGGGCGACATCGCCTACGAAGCAGGGCGCTGCAAAACCCTGGTGCCGGTCGCGGTCGGCAAGCGCCGCGAAGAGCGCGGCAAATACTTGATGATTTTCGGCCGCCAACCCGGGGGAGATTGGAAGATTCTTGCCGACTCCTGGTCGAGCGACCTGAACCTCAACGTCAGCACGGAGTCTGCCGCGAATCCACCGCGCAAGGGTTTCTGAGAGTTTCCTCTCAGGGGGCCACTCCGAGCTTGGCCAATTCCTGCTTCAGCTGTCCGGCTGCTTCGAAGTGGATGGTTTTCATTCCCAACCGGATGGCCGACTCCAGATTGAGCGCGCGGTCATCCACAAAACAACTCTCCTCGGGCGCCTTCTGCGCCAGTTCCATGGCCAGGCGGTAGATCCCCTCTTCCGGTTTTCGCAACCCCACAAAGCAGGAGCTCACAAAGACCGTGAAGATTTCGCGCAGGCCAAACGCCTCGATGCGGTAGTGGTTCAAGTCGCGGGATTCGTTGTTGATCGTGGACATCAGGTATTTGCCCGATTTCGCCAGCCCGCGCGCCAGCCCGAGCGAGGCCGGGTCCGGTCGCGAAAGAGAACACATATAGTCGCGGAAAGCCTGGCGGGTGAAGGAGCGGGGACGGTAGAAAACCGTGCGATCGAGATATTCGTCCAGGCCGATCTTGCCCCGCTCAAACGAGGACACCAACATCTCATGGCGGTCATGAAACTCGGTCTCGTCGAGGCCAAATTGTTCGAGGGCGTAACGGCGTTGAGAACTGTCCCAGGCGTTTGTCCCCAGCACGCCACCGACATCCCAGAAGATTGCACTGATGCCAGGCAAATTTCATCCCTCCGCACAGGGCTTGGGTTTTGACGAATCAGGAAGCATTGGCGGACGCCAATGGCAACTAGTTCCCTCAGGAAACAGGCCGTCCGTCGGGTGCAAGCCCGGCGAACCGCTCTGAGGGACTATTTCCCCTTCACCTGCAGCATTATCTGGGTTCTGCCGTCCAAATGCACGTTCCGCCGCTGCGAAATAATCACCGATCCCTCCGCCGGGTTTTCGGTTTCAGGACGCAACGCCAACCCGTCAATCCCCAGGACGCCTTGAGAGCTGGGAGTAAGCTCGCCCGTCGGTGAAAGTCCCGGGCCAGACGCGGCATCGATGTTCCCTGCACTTGGGGTGAGGGATGCTCCTCCGGCAGATAAGGGTGCTATCGATGGAACGTCGGACGGCCCCACGGGTCTCCCGGGTTCCGGCGCGATCGCCCGAATGTCCAGCGTCAGCGGGATCTGGCGACCATCCTTCAAAACGGCATGGTCAAAGCTGAGGCCGACCACCGACTGCGATTCTCCCGAAGTCTTGGTCTTCACCATGGTCACGTGCCCGACAATCTGAGAGCCTCTCGGGATAACAACCTGTCCCCCGGATCTCACATTTTCTGTTGTCTTCACCATGACCTCATCGCCAACCTTGTTTTTGCGCGCATCCACCCCTTTCTCGAACATCGCCGGAATCGTGCTACCCGCCGACAGTTGGATTGACTCCGCGACCTGCGCTCGAGCCGGAGTCTGCGCGAAACCCATGAGTATGGCTAGGCCAAGGACAGAAAGAACTCGATCCATCCGGAACCTCCTTTTCGAGTCGACGCATGCGCAAGCCTTGCGGCCCAGCATCCGGTATGCGGATTCTATCTTACGCAAAATCTTTTCGGGCGCAACCAGGATACTCGGGAGCAAGAGAAAGCCCCAATCGCGGGTGACCGGATTAGGGCTGATCGAGACGCGGCCGATGACGCTTGCCCTAGTTGGTGCAGTTGGCTCCGGTCTGCGTGGTGCAAGGATTGAAGTTCTGCCAATAGCTCAGAGTATCGATGTCCTGCAGCATGGGCGTACCCGGCGGGAGGTTGGTCGGCACCAGAAAGTCCTTGTCGAAAGAGTAGTTTCGGGCGGGAGGGCTGTAAACCTGGTTGCAGCACTTGAAAATGCCGGTGGCATATTCGGAGTAGTACATGCTGACCAGCGAACCGCGATAGTTCAAGGTTCCACCCCAGGCTTCGACGTAGCGCAAGAAGTTGTGCACTCCGCCGTCGGTGCCGAAGTCCACGCTCGGAAAAGTGGTCAGATAGGGAAAATTCATGTTCTTCCCTGCCGAGATGGCGAGGCGATAGGATGTCGTGTTGGCGGCGCGCCCGCCCAGGTTGTTGGTATTCTGCATATCGTTCAGGTCGGCCCAGTTGTTCGAGAGCGGGGTCACGGCGTCCGCGATGACCGCGGCTGCGGAGTGGGGTAGGTCGACCGGCGGGTTGTTCCATACCGTATCGCCGGCGTTGCTGTTGTAATCGCCTAGCACATAAACCGGGTTTTCCGAGGCGACTGTGAAGCCCGGCAGGGGCAGATTCCCCAGTGTGCCGTCTACCAGCCTGAGCACATGGCGTGCTCCGGAAACCCAGTTCTGCCGACCGCCGTTCACGCAGTCGATCGCGGCGTAGGGGTTGGGTGGGCTGGTATTGGTGTTCAGCCCAAAGCCATCCCCGATATTGACGCCGCCCCAGTTGTCCAACACTCCATCTTCGTCAACGTCTTCCGGAGAGTAGCCGTTGCCGCTGTTATAGCCGGTCGTAATCGGCTCCTTCGACCCATCCGGCATCCCGGTGGCGGAGCTAGAGTTGATGACGTCTTCGAGGCCTGATTCTCCGTTGGTTACATTGGGGGTCGGAGTGGCGTTCGGGTCCGGCATCTCTCCGCGACGGTCTGAGAAGTACACCAGATAGCCGTTTTGCGGGGCCGAGTTCACCTTCGGTCCAAATCCTGCGGTATAGCCGGTATTTCCTGCCAGCCACTGGGTCAGGTTGCCCACATCGAGCTCGACGGCGTTCATGATGCCGTTCACATAGCACGCGGAACCACCGGCGGGGGCGAGCCCGCTCAGCGGCGAAGTTGATGGATCTCGAGGAAAACCCTCACGCGGGTCGAAAAAGTTGATGGGGTAATAATTGTTGCCGGTGCCGCCGCTGGCTGCGGTGTTTTCCGTGGCGCTGGCATTGACGTGGGCGCCCTTGTAGTTATAAGGCACGGTCACGCTTCCGTTGCTCACAGCCCCGGAGGCGTTACGGTCTGCCAGTTGCTGAAACAGCAGAATCGCATAAGGGTGCACGTTGTTCGTACCCGCCGCTCCCACTCCCGCGGCGACCGACTTAGTCGGAGGGATGACATTGCGAGTGAATCCGTAACCGAGCCATTGACTGGTAATGCCAACCCAGCTGTTGCTGGTCTTATCGAGGTATTCCACCCGCAACCAACCCCGAACCAGCGGCCAGGTCGTTGTCGTGGTTGGCTGGCAGCCCGATTCCGGGACGGTCGGATAAGGGGCCGTAGCGGTTGCACCGGGTTTGCAACGCGGTGGTATGAGGTTCGGGTCGCCGGTGCCAGTTGGGTCCGCCAGTGCGTAGTAGCTCTTGCCCCCCACCCCCGCGACTGCGACTCCGGGTACGGGAAGCGCGTCCAGCTGCACATCGCTGGCGTCGAAGGCGCTCCCGTTGGGGTGCAGTTCATTCTCATTGTCTCCGAGCAGTATGTGGATATTTGCCTTGTTGTACTCGCGCGAGGACCCGACCGGGGAGGAAGCCAGTTCCCCAGGAGTTTCCTGTTTGCGGATGATCTCGATCTGCGAGTCGGCGCTGCCGATGCTGGTGCCCTGCACAAAGGGCATTTGCAGTAAAGGCACACCGGTCAAAGCGTAAGAGTTGAATCGGCTCTTGGAAATACCCGAAAAACTGCCATTCGGGGTCCCGTTGGCGGGCGGAATTCCGCCGCTCCAGCTCGCGTCATTAGTCGCATAGTTGGCATCGGGTCCAAAGTCCATGCAGGTGGCCGGCGCGGTCCCGGTCGCACCGCCGGCGGCGAAGGTGTCGCAGCCCCCGGAGGTATTCGGGACGTACACGGTACCGTTGTAATCTCCGGCGGAAACAGGGTAGTTGTTGGGAAGACGGTCCCGCATGATCTGGCCGACGGCGGTGATCTTGTCGCCGAGCACCAGCGGACCAGAGTTCGAGGTCAGGTAAAGATTGCCGTTGGTATGCACGCGTCCGAGAAAGCTGAACTCCGGACCGGCAAAGTAGGTGATGTCGCTGTCCGAGAACACGCCGAACTGAAACACCGGTACCAGCGCGACTTCCACTCCACGAGTCATATTCACCGAGGCGCCGGAGGGGCGAATGGCGCTCACCTGCAGCGTCATGGGAATGATTTCAGCTGTGAGCCCGGCATATGCGCCTTGGCTCACGACGCTGGTCGTGGTGATAGGTTGGCCCGCACCGTTCACGTTGTTCCAGGCCGCGGTCTCCACATAGGTCATGCCCGCCACCATGGCGCTCGAAGGCGGAGAGGTCGCCGCCAGGTTGTTCAAGTCGGCCTGCGTGGGAGACAGTTTCTGCTGGTAGAGGCTGGCCAAGTCGGCGGTGAGCTTCTCCATGCCGGACTCGGCGCCATAGTAGGCGGTGTTCGCTTCGAGATCGTTGGTCCCCACCTTGCCGGAGCCGGTGACGGTATACATCAACCCCACTGCGATGGCTGAGAGCAGCAGCAAGAGCAGCAAACTGGCAATCAGCGTGAAGCCTCGCGAACGATGTGTTGCCTTACCCATAAGACTCGTCTCCTGAAATGCCGGTCTTGCTCCCATACCGTCTGGTTCAATAGCGATTGGTGTAGGACAAATTTCTAGTGCTTACTGAAGTCAGCAGCGCCATGCTTTTTGACTTATTGCTGGTCGACAGCACTGCCTGTCCCATCATCTTGATGTTGACCTTATGAATCTGATT
>PKYX01000479.1 GCA_003132825.1 Acidobacteriaceae bacterium | reverse complement strand
AGAAACGACTTCACATCGAACGCAGGTCTTCTTAAACTCGTTTTTCGGAGAGAGCGCGGGACCTTGGCGGATACACGTCTACCAGCAGAAGACAGCATGGCCCAGAATAGCATAGAACCCGACTCTGCCGCCTGTGCAATTCTGCACAGTTCAATCCGAGACACTTAATCAATCGCGTCGTCGTTAATCCCACGCCGCCGTTTCTAATTGGCACATCCAACTCCGGTAAGCGCTGCTCAGCGCATTTTGCGCCAGCTACGCCGCCTAGCGGTGCTCCATCGTCCCAACCACGAAACCACGGCTATTCTGCGCGCAACGAGTCGACGGGGTTGACGGTCGCGGCGCGCCGGGACGGCAGATAGCAGGCCAGGTAGGCGGTGACAACAACGCCAACGGTCACCGCGGTGTAGGTGACGGGATCGACCGGGTTGACATTGAACAGGAGCGACGACATCAGGCGCATGGCGGCGACGGCTGCAACGAGACCGCACGCGATGCCGATGCCAGTCAGCCAAAGTCCCTGGCGCACGAACATAGAGACAAGCGACGTCTTCTGCGCGCCAAGCGCCATGCGAATGCCAATCTCGCGAGTGCGCTGCGACACGGAATAGGCGATCACGCCGTAAATCCCGACGATTCCTAGCAGCAACGCCATGCCTCCCGCAACTGCGAGCATTACGAGAGTGAACGAAGTCCGCGCCATAGATTTCGTGTACAGCTCACCCACGGTGGTTGCCTCCGACAGAGGGAGATCCGAATCGACCGCCCAGACCATTTGCTGGACTTCCTTCATGAACGCTGAGGAGGCCGCTCGCGGGGAGCGAATCGCGAACGCGACATCGCGGCGAACCATTTCCTTGTCGCCCTCGAAACGATCCTGCATGACCGGCCAATACACCGAAGTGGGCGCTGGATTGTTCGGGCCGTCGTCGTGCACGTCCTTCGCAACCCCGATAATTTCACGCCAGTCGTCGGTGTTGCCGATGCGGATTCGCTCTCCGAGGGCACTCGCCGGGTCACGCCAGTACTCTCTGGCAAGATTCTCTGAGACGATGGCGACGGGCCTCTTCTGGTAGGTTTCTGTCCAAGTGAGATCGCGGCCGGCAACCAGCGGCGTTCCGAGCGTCGCCAAGAATCCGGGCGAGATGAATTTGAACCGGCGGAGGGGCGGAAGTTCACCTTCCTTGTAGGTGCGGTCCTCGGCGAAGACAGGGTCGGTCGCATCCCTACCGTCCATGGGGATGGCGGTTGAGAAGCCGACCGAGGAGACGCCGGGAAGGGCTGAGATCTTGTCTACCATCTCCTGTTCCATGTGAACCACACGGTCGCGCTCGGCGACCGGTACCTGGGTTTCTGGAATGTAGAGACGGAATGTCCTCACGTCGTTCGGCTCGGCGAAGCCGGGAGACACGTGCATCAAAGCCTGGAATGTGCGGATCATCAGACCCGAACAGATCAGAAGGACCAGCGCCAGAGCGACCTGTACGACAACCAGCGCCTTGCGCGCGCGGTGGCGTTCGCGGCCCTGGCTTAGCGCTCGTCCGCCCTCGCGCAGGTCGCCGTGCACCCCCACGCCGGCATACTTGAGCACCGGAATCAAGCCAATGACAAGGCTGACGAAGCCTGCGAGCCCCAACGTGAAAAGCAGCACGGGGATATCAATGCCGATTTCATGGAGCCGGGGTAGGCCAGTGGGCGCCATGGCAACCAGAACGCGCAATGCTCCATAGGCGAGCGCCAGACCAATCAGGCTTCCCGTGAGTCCAAGCACCAGGCTCTCGAACAAGAGCCCGGCCGTAGTCCGCCCCCGTCCCGCGCCCAATGCGGTACGAATGGCCAGCTCCTGACGTCGACCTTCGACACGCACCAGCAGCAGGTTGGCGANNACGTTCCCCACATCCCCGATCACATCCCGCTTCAGGGGGCGCAGATTTGGCTGAATTTGTGCTTTTTCAAACAGCGCCGGACTGAAACCCTCGGGCGCAGGAAAACTTCGGATCGCAATGGGAAGCAGGCGGGCCATATCCGCGCTCGCCTGCGCCATCGTGACTCCCGGCTTCAAACGGGCAACCGCTCGGTAACTGAAGTTACCCAGCTTTGTTTTGTTGCGGTCCCACTGCATCGGGAGAATGAGCGCGGCATCTGCCTCGTCAAGAAAATGAAATCCCTTGGGCAAGACGCCGATAATCTCACGCGGCCTTCCGTCGGCGATGATGGTGCGACCCAGGACAGAGGCACTCGCGCCGAATTTCTGGCGCCAATAGCCATAGGAGAGCAAAACAGTTTCCGGTGCGCCGGGCGAATCATCCTGGCGGGTGAACAACCGTCCCAACGCCGGTGTCACTCCGAGGATGGGAAGGGTTCCATCGGTGACGTCGAGGCCCTGGACGTGCTCCGGCTGCCCCGTGCCGGTGATGCTCAGCGAATCGCCCGAGTAAATGCCGATATCCTGAAGGGTGGTGCTTTGCTCACGATCAATGAAGTAAACAAAGGGCGCCATGTTCACTTCCTGGAGGCCGATGCCGGGCGCCCTGTGCCAGACGCCGATCAGTTGCTCGGCGTGAGGGTAGTTCAGAGGCCTCAGCAGTACGCCTTCCACGAGACTGAAGATCACCGTGTTCGCGCCGACACCCACGGCCAGCGTAATCAAGGTGATCGCGGTGAACAGCCGGGCTCGGCCGAGCCTTCTTAGAACTTGCTTGAGTTGTTCATTGAACATGGCCATGCTCCAGCTCCCCCCACCCGTGGATTGCGTTCGCAGCCGGGCCGCGGCAGCCCCAGCAATGACCATTACGTTACCGGCCGACGAAAAGTTCGCGTTTTGTGGACTGCCCGCCACCCCCGTCGATCGCAGATTCACACCTGGGCGGTCCCCCCGGGACAGAAATCGCTTGCGCCAAACCGCGGTGAATCACCAATTTGCGAGCGGAAAGGGCCATCCGTCGACCACATATGCGGACCTACCATACCCATCCGGGAGCCGATGGTTCGCTCCGCCCCACCGTATTCGCTGACGTTTGTTCGTCTCGGCGTACGAAGGTAGAATCGCTGCATGCCAGCCTATGCATACGCCACTCTGGCCGCGGGATGGCTCGTCTGGGTGACGCCATTTTTCTCAGCCAAACGAAACGCTAAGCCGGCCAAGGAGCTGGACCGCCGCGCCCGCTGGGGTGTCGTGCTCGTAGGGATCGCTTATGCCCTGTTGTGGCAGGGCAAGTTCTGGGCGATGTCGATGTCCGCCTGGCGGATGGCGCTTTCCATCTCTTTTTTGCTACTGGCGAGTATTCTTTCCTGGACGGGCGCTCACTCGCTCGGACGTCAGTGGCGGATCGATGCCGGCCTCAGCTCTGACCATGAGCTGGTAATGTCGGGTCCCTATCGCGTGGTACGCCACCCCATCTACACCTCGATGCTTTGCCTGCTGCTCGGTACCGGCCTGATGGTTACTCCCCTCCCGCTGCTGGCGGTCTCGGTGCTGGTGTTCATCGCCGGCACGGAGATACGCGTGCGGATTGAAGACAGGCTGCTCGCTTCCCGTTTCAACGACAAGTTCCTGGATTATCAGCGCAGCGTACCCGCCTACATTCCTTTCCTGAAATGATCCAGGATGCTCTCGCGCCACAGTCGATTGTTCCCACATCGATCATAGCCCCAGCATGGGTTCGAGCCCGTCCCAAACTCTGACTCTCACCGAGCCTTGGGACAAACCGGTCACTTTCGCCGTCTAGCGGCTCTTATCGAACAGCAATCTCAGGCCGAAGCCAACGAAGACCGTTCCCGTGATGCGATCGAATCTCTTCGCCACTCGCGCATTCCGCAGCCACAGGGAAAGGGGACGCACGGCAGCGATTAGCAGAGCGAACCAAAGCAGGCCCTCGACCACGTGAATCCCGGCGAGCAGCATACTGAATCCAACAACATTCACTCCTGCCGGAATGAACAGTGGCAGGAACGTGACGTAGAAGACGCCTACTTTCGGGTTGAGCAAGTTCGTCAGCAAACCACGAACCAACCAGCGCCGTGGATCTTCGACCCGGGCCGAGTTGTCGGCTAGAGCGACGCCGGGGTTCTGATCGGCTGCAAGACTGGACCGAAAAAACATCTTGCAGCCAAGAAAGATCAGGTAGCAGGCGCCTGTCACTCGCAGGACGTTGTAGGCGACCCGCGAAGCGTTCAGCAGCGCACCCAGTCCGACCGATACGGAAAACCCCCAAGTGAGTAAGCCAAGGCAAATACCCACGCCTGCGGCCATCGCTCGCCTCTCGCCGCCGACCGCGGCGGTGCGCAGGACCAGCGCGGTATCGAGCCCCGGCGTGATCGTCAATAAGCCCGAGGCGATCAGGAAAGCGATAAGTGCGTGCGAGGTCGTCAAGCCTTGTCCATCAGCGATGATCTAGGNNGCCTGTCTCGGTAACGGTGAGTTTTGAAGACCTGACGATTCCCTCCGTATTTCCCGGTTGAATGCCCCGACAGAAAACTGATCAATCTCAGAATCCCGCTGGTCGTTCGCGCATGACATTCAGGTTCTTCTCTAACTCCAGCCCCGCAGTCCCCAACCTTCCCTCGTCAAACAGCCGACCGATCAGNNGCCCAGTCGCTGCGTGCCTCCGACACCTCGACGAATCCCGCTCGCAGCGTGAGAGACGGATGGCCGGTATAGTTTGTAATGGTAAGCATTTCGTCGCGGAGGGATGGGACCAACAACAGATCCACTTGTGAGAAAACGCGCGCCATCTCCTGAGCAACTTTTCGGCGCAACCGGTCAGCTTGAACAAAATCCACTGCCGACAGGAACCGGGACTGGCGGAAAATGTTGGGCCACCCGTCGGGCACTTGAACCTTCAACTGATCGACTCCGTGACTTAACGTCAGCTCCTCGAAAGCCGCCGCCGCTTCAGCGAACAGAATCAAGTCAAGCGAGTCATAGGGCCAGTCGGGAATCGCCACCCCAACTGGAACCATGCCCACTTTCTTCACCGCCTCGAGGGCGGCGCGATCCACATCGGTGGCGGGAGCTTCCTTCATCCAAGCCGGGAAGTAGCCCACCCGCAGCCCCTGGACGCTCTCGCCCGAATCGAAGTCCAGCCTACTCGGAACGCTTGCCAGGTCGCCCGGATCCGGGCCGGAAATGGCCTGCAGTACCAGCATTGTATCTTCCACACTGCGCGCCATCGGGCCGAGCTTGTCGAGCGACCAGCAAAGCGTCATCGCGCCCGTGCGCGGCACGCGACCGTAGGTGGGCCGCAGGCCATTAATCCCGCAGCGCATGGAAGGACTGACGATGCTGCCGCCGGTCTCACTCCCGATGGCAAACCCCACTAGTCCCGCCGCCGTAGCAGCCCCGGGCCCTGCGCTCGAGCCGGACGATCCTTCTTCGAGCAGCCAGGGATTCATGGTCTGGCCGCCGAACCAAATGTCGTTGAGCGCCAGTGCGCCGAGGCTCAGCTTCGCGACGAGCACCGCGCCTGCCTCATTCAGACGCCTGACCACTGCGGCGTCCTGCGAGGGCACGCGGTTTCGGAAGGGCTCGGCACCGTAGGTGGTGGGGATGCCGGCGGTGTCGAGAAGGTCCTTGCTGCCCCAGGGAATCCCGTGCAGGGGTCCGCGGTATTTGCCGGCCGCGATCTCCTGGTCCGCCTTCTTGGCCTGTGTCAGCGCGAGCTCGCGCGTCAGAGTGATGACGCAGTGGAGTTTAGGGTCAAAGCGCTCGAGTCGTTCCAGATAGAGATTGGTGAGCCTCTCCGAGCTCAGCTGGCGCTCCTCAATCCAGCGGGAAAGCCGGGTAACCGGCGCGAACGCAATGTCCTCGTCATTTGCGGGCAACGGCCCGGCGTGGTTTTGACTCCGAACAAATCGATCGCGCTCCGGGCCAGCGTGTAGGCCAGGCAACACCGGATCCCACCGCGTCGCAGGCGGGAGCGTCGCTTCCAACGCAACTTTGCGCGGCCCGGTACGGCGTTCGTAGAGCGCGGCCATGTTGCCGCGCCAGCTCTCTGCTGCCACCGCGAGTTCGTTCGGGCTCAACTCGATCTGCACCAGTTTCTCGGCCTCGGCAAAGGTCGAAGGCGACACCTCAGGCCCGACAAATGGACCGGTGCCGAACGCCGGAGGAGCTCCAGGCGGCAGGTCGCTGGAAGTCTGAGCCTGGCTGCGGCTCGCCACGGCCACGCTCAACAGGCCGAGCGATGTGTGAGTCAGGAACTGTCTACGAGATTTCGACATGCGTCCTCCGCACCGCATTGTACAGCCCGCAGAAAACCTTCGGCGCGCAAACGAAACCGGATGCGGCACGACCGCTCGTTTCCGCGGAGTCCCCGAGACCCGGTTTGCGAATCCGGTACTCGGCAGTGAATCGAAAGCGAGTTACTGATGCCAGCTTTTCCGATGGCGGCCAAAGCGGAGTGCTTGGCGGCAAGAATCTGTTCCGGTCGCGTTCCGATGTTTTCTTTGAGGTTGGCGAACGCTTCAGCACGACGCTCGTCGCTTGCCAGATATGCGATGTTTTCCCAGATCACTAATTCTAGGGGATCCGTCGAGAATGGCGGAGCGGAAGCACCATAGTGCCGATGGAGTTTATCGACTAGCCTCGAGAACGTAATGGTAGTTGTGCCCATTAGCCGCGGCCCCAAATTTAGCAGATGACGGGTCAAGGTCATCCCAGTTGGCCGATTAGCTCGAGTAACGGCGCACGACCAGAGAAATGGGCAGGCCAACACAGACCATGTGCGTGAGGATCGCAATGACGGCGGCGGAAGCGGAAAACGGACGCCGGTGAAGATTTGAGAGCGGCATCACAATCCAATACATGAACAAATAAACGGCCACGCCGTAGCACACGCCCGCGAGAACGGGCCGGCTGGTCATGAAGGTGAGCGCGCGGCTGGCGGCGTAAAACACGGTGGCTGCCGAGAAGGCAATCAGGAAATGCAAGGCCATGCCCAGAGCCGCCGTTTTCCACCGGCCGTCAAAGGACTTCTCGCCAAGCAGCCCGCTGGCGATCGCCTGCAGTAGCATCTCGGGCGGCACACCCTTCGGCGCCCAGGTGATGAAGGCTGCCGTGATGTCCAGAATCCCGCTCAAAAGGCCCGCCCGGAAGATGACCCCCAATGGGTTTGGTTTTTCGATGGCGGGCGTGTTGCTGCGAAAGGGAAGAGGAATCAATTTGTGCTCCCTTGCAGGTATACCGTGGGCACGGTTTCGGTTCCCATTCAGTGTGAGGTTCTGGTACAAGACATACGTTCGAGACTCGGTTGTCCTAAGCCACCCGTGCCTCGATCACACTGTACGGCGATTTGGTTGGAACCACCCGCGTCAGACGGAATCCGGCTTTGGCGAACAATTCCGCGTACTCTTGCTCGGTACGCTCGCGTCCGCCGGGAAAGAACAGCATTTCGATATCAATAATCTTCGACATGTGGGGGACGTCGCCCGGGGGAACGACCAATTCGAGCAGCACCAGTCTGCCGTTGGGTTTTCCGCGGAGCGCAGCGTGGCAGTTCCCGAGGATCGTCAGCGCCCGGTCCTCCGCCCAGTCGTGAATGATGTTTTTCATCAGGTACAGGTCTCCGCCTTCGGGGACAGACTTGAAGAAGTCACCGGCTGCGGTGCGGCAGCGGCTGTCGAGCGCCACCTGGCGGATTCTGTGCTCTCCTCCTTGAACAACATCCGGGAGATCGAACAAAATGCCCTTCAGGTTTGGATGCTTGCGTAGAATTTCGCAAAGGACGTAGCCATGTCCGCCAGCGACGTCCACGATCGTCGAAAAGGACGAAAAATCATAAACCTCCAAAACGGCGTGGATGGCCATCGCGCTCATGGTCGTCATGGCCCGGTGGAAGCGGTCAAACTCCACCGGATCGGCGGCAAAATACTCGAAGGCTGGCTTGCCAGTAAGGTGCTCGACCGTCGGCTGGCCGGTTTTCACCGAATGCAGCAAATCTCCCGCCACCTGGAAATGCAACGGGTCCGCGATCCAGACCATGGCATCGCGAAGCGAATTCGGGACATCGGAACGCAGCAGTTCGCCCGCTGAAGTCAGAGCGAAATGCCGCGGTTCTATTTCCGCGAAAATTCCGACCATCGCTAAAAGCCGCAAGGCCCGGTAGAGCGCGCCTTCATCGGTCTTAGTCTGCGCCGCCAGTTCGACGACCGGCCGCGGCCCATTTTTCAGCAGGTCAGCGATTCCCAACTCCGCCGCCACCCACAAGGCCGAGGATACGACGTAACCGGTAGCAAGTTGAAACAGATGCGATGCCGCATCAGGCTGTGATCCAGAAGGCGCAGGGCTGCCCTGCGTCTGTGCTAGCGTCTCTGTCATGTATACCCTCAGGCTCATGTATCCCGTCGAGCGACAAATGATCGTGGAATCATAGCGCAGATCGAGAATGCGGGCGCGGGGCATTGATCCCTGAGTGGTCGGGCGAAATGTTCGCAGGGGCGAAAGTATGGCCGGAATGCGGTCCCCTGTGCCTCCGGCGGTATACTAACTTATATGCCCGGCGAGCCCCAAAAGACGTTCTACCTCGAAACCTTCGGCTGCCAGATGAATGCCCACGACTCGGAAAAGGTCGTCGGCACGCTGGTCGCGGAGGGATACCGTCAGGTCCCTACCGTCGAAGAAGCTGGCCTGGTGCTCTACAACACTTGCTCGATCAGGGATAAAGCCGAACAAAAGGTCTTCCACCGTCTAGCCGACTACAAGAAGCTGGAAAAGCAGGGAAAAAAATTCGGCGTGTTAGGCTGCGTCGCGCAGCAGGAAGGCGAAAAGATTTTCGAACGGGCTCCGTATGTCTCGCTGGTCTGTGGCTCCGCCTCTTACCGCAATCTGCCTGCAATGCTGATCCAAATCGAGGCAGGGAATCGCCGCGTCACCGGCCTCGACGATCGCCAAACGGACGAGTGTTTCGAAACCGAATTCACCGCCCGTACCAACCCGCACCGCGGTTATATCACCATCATCGAGGGGTGCGACAAGTTCTGCTCTTACTGTGTTGTCCCCTACACCCGCGGC
>PKYX01000004.1 GCA_003132825.1 Acidobacteriaceae bacterium | reverse complement strand
CCACTCTGTTTGCCGCGCTGAACGCGGCCAACGGTGAAGTCTTTGGCCTGTGCCAGGAGCGGCATCGCCACCAGGAATGGCTCAAGTTTCTCCGTCTGATCGATCAGACCATCCCGCTGGATCGGCAACTTCACCTGATCTGCGACAACTACGCCACCCACAAGCATCCTAAAGTCCAGCGCTGGCTGGCGCGACACCCGCGCTTTCATCTGCACTTCACTCCCACCAGCGCCTCTTGGCTGAACATGGTGGAACGTTTCTTTCGCGACCTGACTCAAAATCGCCTCCGCCGTGGCGTCTTTCGCGATCTGGAAGAACTCTTCATGGCCATCGGCACTTACATCGACCGCCATAACGAAAGCCCGAAACCGTTCATCTGGACCGCGCGAGCCGACGACATCTTGGAAAAAGTGAAGCGGGCTCGTCGCACCCTTAATAAACGTCAATCTGCTTGACGCACTACACTAGCGTCCCTACCCGATTATTTGAGTTTCCATTTTTGAAGCCCGAAGCAACGATTAAAGCAAACTGGAGGTGGCATTTCTGTGCAAAGCTGCACATCCTAACGGAAAATCACTTCCAAATTCGGAATTGCAGATCGCGTAGCGCATTTCCGCATTGCTTGACAGGTACTAATGTTCAGAACGCCCCGGTCATGGTGATCCTTACTTGCTCCGAATTCACAATACTGGGCAGGTAACGAGCGGGCGAAGACTGCGTACTGTCCCTCGATGTGACGATTTTTGTCTCATTCATGACATGAGCAATACTGCACAGTCTGGCTGAGGAAAGTGAGCGAATCTATGGCTGCACCTCAGAAGTAAAAGAGGAAGATGCAAAGGTTTGCCCGTGGCGTCCCCATGCCTTTGAAGCTGAAGACCCTCAGAGAACCTGCTTCGATGTTCGAAGTTAGCGTCCGCCCGACAAGAGAAAAAGGGGTGGAAAATACGGAGCGAAATCACGACGGGGCGTCAGTCTAAGAGATGCATCGATCATGCTACAACCTTTGTACGAGAATGCTGGCTACGAAGGTGCCAGATGAAGGCCGAATTGTGATCGTTCGAATACCGCGCTGACTGCTGAGCATAGTGACAGGGTTTGAAATCCACATGAACAGTAACTCCAGACGCCACATTGATTCTTGTCCGCCTACACTTGTGGAAATCGCCGAGACGATGCTGCCGCTGTTCATGAGCAATCGAGAACAGTTCTCGAGACAAGCTACGTGTTCTGATACGAGTCTCGAACCGATCCGATTTTGATTTTGACGGAGGACGACTCCTGTCCATACCCATCGAAGATTACGCCATGATCGGCGACTGCCACACAGCAGCCTTGGTTTCAAGAGAAGGTTCGATCGACTGGCTTTGTCTTCCGCACTTTGATTCCGCTGCCTGTTTCGCGGCGCTGCTCGGGAATGCTGACAACGGGCATTGGTCCATCGCACCCTCGGAACCGATCCGAAGCATTCGGCGGCGCTATCGCGAGGGAACGCTTATTCTCGAGACCGAATTTGATACCGAAAGCGGATCGGTAACGCTCATCGATTGCATGACGCCTCGCAACGAAACGCCAGATCTTCTGCGGGTGGTCGTCGGTACCAGAGGAGAGGTCCGAATGAACCTCGAATTGGTGATTCGATTCGACTACGGTTCGGTGGTGCCTTGGGTTCGAAGGACCGATCATGGGATCTCCGCAATCGCTGGTCCGGATAAGCTCAGTTTAAGCACCGAAGTGCCGCTTCGCGGGGAAGACTTCAAAACCGTCGCCACGTTTACCGTGGCTGAGGGACAGAAGGCGTCATTTGATCTTACCTGGTATCCCTCACACCAGTCCGAGCCTTTGCCGTTGAACATTGATAAGGCTATTCAAGGCACGCAGGACTGGTGGCGGGAATGGTCCGATCGCTGTTCCTATCATGGCAAATGGCGCGATGCGGTATTGCGTTCGCTGATCACCCTAAAAGCCCTGACATTTCTGCCCACGGGAGGGATCGCAGCGGCGCCTACAACTTCCCTCCCAGAGTTGCTGGGCGGCGTACGGAACTGGGACTATCGCTTTTGCTGGGTGCGCGATGCCACGCTTACCCTGCACTCCCTGCTCGATGCCGGATATCACGATGAAGCGCGAGACTGGCGGGAATGGCTTCTGCGAGCCGTCGCCGGCAGCCCTTCCGAACTCAACATCGTCTATGGCCTTCGCGGCGAACGCAGGCTCACGGAACTGGAACTGCCGTGGCTCTCAGGCTACGAGAACTCAGCGCCGGTACGGACGGGAAACGCTGCTTACAACCAATTTCAATTAGATATTTTCGGAGAGGTGGCCAATACTCTTTTTCAATGTCGCCAGGCAGGGCTCAAACCGCCGAAGAACGAAGGCGAAGACGTTGCACAGCCGATGATTGAATTCCTGGAGACCGCATGGGATCGCCCCGATGATGGCATTTGGGAAATGCGCGGTCCGCGCCGGCATTTCGTTCACTCCAAGATGATGGCGTGGGTCGCCGTCGATCGCGCCATCAGGTCCGTGGAGCAAGGCTGGATCGCGGGAGATATCGCGCGATGGAAGACACTCCGGACCACCATCCACGAACAGGTATGCCGGCAAGGTTTCGACGCCGGCCTCAATTCTTTTGTCCAGTATTACGGCTCGAAACACCTCGACGCCAGTCTCCTCATGATGCCTCTGGTCGGCTTTCTCCCGGCGGATGATGCGCGCGTAATCGGTACTGTTAAAGCCATCGAAACACATCTCATGGAGGGTGGCTTTGTGGGGCGGTACACGCAAGACCCCGCCGTCGATGGCATGCCGCACGGCGAGGGCAAGTTTCTCGCCTGTACTTTCTGGTTAGCGGATAATTATGCGTTGCAAGGCCGCCATGAAGATGCAATCCGTATATTTGACCGCCTGCTGGATATTCGTAACGATGTCGGGCTCCTTTCCGAAGAGTATGATCCGGTCGCAAAACGTCTCCTAGGCAATTTTCCTCAGGCGTTNNTCACGTCGGTTTGGTAAACACAACCCTCAATCTAAGCCGAGGTTTCCGTCAGCTCGCTGTTGGCCCTGCAGCAGCCGTCGATTCGCGTTGAAATTCAGAGCTGCTCCCTTTCCGGGGGCCAACCGTTCTGTGCCTCCGAGACAATGAGCCTGTATATGCCCTGTTCAAAATTGACCAGATTCCTCGTCGTATTTTGCTTGATAGTGAATGATCCGCAAGAGTTGGCGCCTGATGCCAAAGCCAATTCCAGCAGAAATCGAGCCAGAGCGAGGTTATTCATGAAGAACGAAACGGTGGTGGTCACTGGCTCGTCGGCTGGGCTAGGCCGAGCTGTGGCTCACGAATTTGGCAGGCGCGGCGCAAACGTCGGATTGTTAGCGCGTGGCATAGATGGACTTGAGGGCGCGAAGAAGGAAATCGAAGCTGCGGGCGGCAAAGCCTTGGTTCTACCGACGGACGTGGCGGATTCAGGAAAGGTCGAGGCCGCTGCCGCAGCAGTCGAGAAAGAGTTCGGCCGCATCGACATCTGGATCAATAACGCCATGGCATCGGTGTTCTCTCCAGTAAAAGAAATGAAGCCGGAAGAATACAAGCGAGTCACTGAGGTAACGTACCTCGGCGTGGTCTACGGCAGTCTGGCTGCATTGAAGCGCATGTTGCCGCGCGATCGCGGCACGATTGTTCAGGTGGGTTCGGCGCTGGCGTATCGCAGTATCCCGCTGCAATCGGCTTATTGTGCTGCCAAGCACGCCATCGCCGGCTTTACCGATTCCCTGCGCTGCGAGCTCATTCACGACAAGAGCAGGATTCGACTGACGATGGTGCAGATGCCCGCACTCAATACTCCACAGTTCGGTTGGGTGAAGAGCCGTTTGAAGAATAAAGCTCAGCCGGTGCCGCCGATTTTCCAGCCCGAGGTAGGAGCTCGCGCAATTTACTGGGCAGCACATCATCATCGGCGTGAAGTATGGGTCGGCGCACCCACAGTGGAAGCGATTGTCGGAAACAAGATCGTGCCGGGCCTTCTCGACCACTATCTAGGGCGAACGGGATACGATTCACAGCAGACTGATGAACCTGAAAACCCGAATCGTCCCAACAATCTTTGGGAGCCGGTTGCCGGGGACCATGGAACGCACGGTACGTTCGACAGCCGTGCTCACGAGCGCAGCTCCGAACTTTGGCTAGGCCTACATCGGGAGTGGGTTGCTCTGGCCCTCGCGGCGTTAACGGGGGCAGGCTTGTTCTTCGCTTCGCGGTCGCGCGACGAACCTTCGAAGTCCCCGAGCGACTCGCGGAAAAGAGTTGAGCATCGCCGTGCGGCGTAATTGAGTGCATTCCCTTCGCAAGCGGCTCGAAGGAGTCTGCTCAGTGCTGGTTCACCCAAGAATTGCTGATCCGCGACATCAGGTTGACAGTCAAAGGATAAACGAAATTTAGCCCTCCCCAGGTGAATGTATGTTGTACTACGATATATATACCCGCCCCCAGGTTCATACGATGAGGTCTGCGGCACCGATCCAAAGCGCGGATTTGCCCGCGGGTTCGCCGTTCAAACGGTCGGTCCGTTGCCGATCTCCTTCGCCCGGCAGATGATGGTTGCCAAAGGCGCGTGGGGATGGGGCATGCGCCAGGGGATGATGGATTACAACTACTGGGGCGCGATCGCATTGCTCGGCGAGATCCTTCCCTGAGAAGACAATCGGGTTGAATTGGCTGCGGAAAAAGACCGCAATGGCATTCCTGTCGCAAAAGTCACGTTCAATCTGCATGACAACGACAAAAAAATGATCGAGTACGGCAAGAACAAGGTCATGGAAATTATGCAGGCGGCTGGGGCGGAAGAAGTCGTCCAGGAAGCACGTTATGCCCATCTGGTAGGAGGCGCCCGCATGGGAAACGACTCGCGCGCTTCCGTTGTGGACAGGTTCGGACGCACGCACGATACTCCGAATCTTTTTGTCTGCGATGGAAGCGTAATGCCCACGCAAGGATCGGCGAATCCCGGCCTCACGATTCAGGCGCTTGCCGCGCGAACCGCCGATTACCTCATCTCGCAGCGGAGCGCAGCCTTTACAGGATCGACTCGGGACACGGAGCCGCCGGCCATTCGATACGACTTGTCTCCGCCTGGTACTTGGGGTAAGGGCGTGCCACGTCTCACATGACGCGCGGTTCGGTTCAAGAACCAATGTATCGGCGATTTGGAAATAAGGAAGTCTTAGAAAATGACTTCAGTAGCGTTCAACTTTGGCAAACTTCCGATTCACAGTTGGCGAGCTGCGGCTCACTCGGGTATTGTGACCCTGGCGTGCGCGGCCGTGTTTGGTGGCGGGCGATGGAACTAATTCAAAAGAACAAACAAAAATCCAAGGCATTGGGTTCAGAACTTCGCCATGGTTCATGCAAGTCTCTCCGGCGACGCCGCGGTATATTTGGATTGTTTCTGGCGGCGAGTGCGTCGATGAGCGTGATCGCATTGTATCAACTGGGAATCCTGAAACGTGTTCCGGAACCGCCGTTGCCTCGATTCGCTTCTGACAATATCACTGGCTCGGCCAGGGCTTATTCACTTCTCGCAACCCCGGATGCCGTTCTAGCTAAGCTATCGGTAGTTATGCTGCGACCATGACTCTGGCGGCGATGGGATCGCCCGATAGAGCGAACGAACAACCGTTACTTCCCATCGCGCTAGCGGCGAAGGTGGGGTTTGATGCCGCTGTGGCGGCTAAATATACGCTTGACGAATGGCGGAAGCACCGTTCCTTCTGCTTTTGGTGTCTATTTGCTTCCGCCGCTACCTTTGCCGCTGTGCCGCTAGTGATTCCCGAGGCGCGCAGCGCACTTCGCCGCTTTATCGCCTGACGAATACCTGCAAGCGAACCGGCTATCGCATCGTAAAGACAATCGTGATCGGCTCTCTCCGGGAAGTTCTGTTGCAAAAGATCAAATTCCGAACCGCTGCAAACGTCTTTGAAGGATTACCGCCTCTATGCACTCTTGGCGCCCCTGTGGTTCGTCAAAACCTCTCGCGCTCGTAAGAGCTTTCTTCCGCGTGGGGTGTAGCCACGATTCGTGACTCATCAACTCCAGCCGATGTCACTCCCAGCCGCCGCCTCGGCCGCGACGAAAGCGTTACGCGCGCGGTTCTGATTGGACAATAAGCGTTGATCGCGATAGACAGGGGATCGGAGTCTTAAGCCGCAACGGCGTAACGATGGTGCAGTCCACCGAGTCGAGAAAAGGAGTGAATCTTGCTTCCCGCCGCAGGACATATCGCTGTTGGCCGACCTGTTCGCGCATCCTTCGCGAGTCCGAGGT
>PKYX01000142.1:2913-5912 GCA_003132825.1 Acidobacteriaceae bacterium | reverse complement strand
TTTCCGCATGCATCAGCCGATGTTCAATGGCGACGTTCAGCAGCACGCTGGTGGGGAATGCCCCAGACCAATGCATTGACTCCGAAGCGGAAGCCAGAACGCCTTCGACTGCGGCATCGAGAGTTTCCCGAGTGTGGCTGGCATAGTGCCGGACTTCCTCGAACGACGGCCAATCCGCGGGCTGATCCGAAGGAAGGCCGCCTCCTACCGGATCAATGCCGAAGGCGAAGAGGTGATCAAGTTCTGGATGGAACGCTTTCAGATCCAGAAGGCGCCCGCGCAGGAGATTCCAGTCAAACGCCTCGAGGTGACCCAAATAAAAGATGATGCGATGCCGTTCTGGAATCGGCCTGTCGTACAAGGCGTCGGGTCGCACCAGATCGAACAGCTCATCGGTCCGGGTGCGAGCTTCCGCGAGACGCTGCAGCAGTTCAGCGCCCACAGCATCCGAGCTTGGTGCGACCAGCATGAGTGACCTCCAGAAATCCCCAGTCTGCAGGATGCGAGCGCGGAGTCCCATATCTTACGCCGACTACCGCCGACTGTGTAGCACCTCGGTCGCCCTTCTCCTAGATGCTCGACCTGCGGGAGTTGATTCGCGCCTTGGCCATTTTTTCGCCACTTGTTCAGGTTTTGTGGCGGCCCGTAGATCGCTCGATCGGCGTACCGGCACTTTTTTCAAACCACTGTAAATACATGAGTTCTGATGCTTCCGCGATGCTCGGTGCCGGGCACTAGCGAGGCTTCCGGGGCCCGCCTGCCCAATCAACGCCGCGTTAAGATCGCCGCTTACCGATTGAGGTTGCTTTGGGCGCCAGGAAAACATCCGCGCCACCATTCGCGACTAGAGCCCCACCCCAGCCAGCGAAAGGATCTTGCCAGGGACCTTGCAGACTAAGAGAGCTCGATTCAACGCAGGGGACCGATCAGGACGAAAGCCTCGCAGGAAGCGGCTTTGACGGAGCAGCGGACCTGGTGATGTTCAAGTCCGCGATTTCTTCAGAGCTTCGACCACGGCGGGCGCGGAACTCGGCGCAATCAACTAGAGCAGCGGTGGTGGAGCCGCAGCGGACGGAGCACCGGAGGAAGACAACCGAGGGCAGAGATGCACCCGAGAGGGCAGAGATGAACTGGAGAGGAGTGATGCTCGCGATCACAACCTGCTTTGACGCGCACCCACGCCGGCGAACTTGATATTCAAAGTCACGAGGTGAGCCGGGCACGAACCAGCGTTTTCCGACCCACATGAGACGTCTCGGATACAATATCCGGCGAAAGGAAATCGGCAACCGAAACGCTGACGCTCCTTCCTTTCGACCAAAGTCATCGATTGCGGGCAACCCGCTTGACTGGGAACTTGGCTATACGAGAGCATGGCCGTTCCGCTCCAGCTGACGATCAAAGTCGTCCGCTGTCTTCTGCAGCCAGTCGAGGGAGCCAAATTGAGTCGGCTGACTCTTTTCGCTTGGGAGAAAAACCTTGATGAACCTCCATGTTCGGTCCCTCGGTTTTTTTGTAGCGCTCGTTTCGCTCACCGCTCCGCTCCTCGTGACATGGTCTCTGGCTCAACCGGCACAATCCTCAGAGAAAACCCGGGCGGAGGTTGAAAGCCGGCAGAGTCTGCGGTCGCTGTTCGATGAGGAGTGGCAATACGAGCTACGGGAGGATCCGGAGGCCGCGACCGCATTGGGCGATAGTCGCTACAACGACCGCTTGAGTGATTATTCCGTTGCGGCCTATAACGCGGATCTCGAGCAGAGGCGCAAGTTTCTGGAGCGGTTCGAGGCCATCGATCCGACGGGTTTGTCAGCCCAGGACGCGCTCAGCCGGATGTTGATGATCCGCGGCCTGCGCCAGGATATCGAGGGCGCGCAATTCAAGCCCTGGGAGATGCCGGTCAACCAAATGGACGGCCCGCACCTTTCGCTCGTGGACTTGGTGACTCTCACTCCCTTCGAGGACGTGAAAGACTACGACAACTACTTGTCGCGTCTGCATCAGATCCCGCGTCTATTCGACCAGGTGATCGCGAACATGCGCCAAGGAATCCAGGACCGACTGATGCCCCCGCGGGATCTGCTCGAGAAAGTCGCGGTCCAGGCCCAGGAAATCGCCGATAAAACAGGCGCGGACAGCCCCTTTGCCCAACCCGAGGAGAAGTTCCCGGCCGGCATTCCGGCTGCGGAGCAGCAGCGCTTGCGCGCCGCGGCACTCGCCGCCATCAAGAACGAGATCGGCCCCGCCTATCAGAAATTCGCCAGTTTCGTGCGGGACGAATATGCGCCCCATGGCCGTTCCGAGCCCGGAATCTGGTCGCTTCCCGACGGCGGCCAACGCTATCGTTTCGCCATTCGTCAGATCACCACGACCGATCTTTCGCCTGAGCAGATCCACCAAATCGGGATCAAACAGATCGCCGAGACCGAGGCGGAAATGCTGGCCCTAGCGCATCAGCTCGGGTTCAACGATCTGGCCACCTTGAATGAACACATCAAGAAGGACCGTGCCCTCTACGCCAGCTCCGGCAAACAATTGCTGGCCCTCTATGGCCACTACGCCGAGCAGATGGAAGCAAAGCTGCCCAGCCTATTCCGACGCTTGCCCAAGAATCAGCTGGTGGTTGTGCCGATGGATTCGTTCCGCGCCAAAAACGCGGTGCCGGCGGACTACACCCCGGGCGCTGAAGACGGTTCCCGCCCTGGCCGCATCAATGTGAATGAGTCCGCCCCGGAGAGCCGCCTGGTGCTAAACGTTGAGGCTATTGCCTACCATGAGGGTGTACCGGGACATCATCTGCAGATTTCGGTCGCTCAGGAGCTGCGTGAGTTGCCGGCGTTTCGCCGCAACGGGGAATACACCGCGTTTGTTGAAGGTTGGGCGCTTTATGCGGAGCGGCTGGGCAAAGAGATTGGCTTTTATCAGGACCCCTACAGTGACTATGGCCGGCTGGAGAACGAAATGTGGCGGGCCATCCGGCTGGTCATCGATACCGGGGTGCA
>PKYX01000142.1:0-2882 GCA_003132825.1 Acidobacteriaceae bacterium | reverse complement strand
GCCTTCCACGACGAGGTCATCGGCAGTGGTCCGTTGCCGCTCGACGTGCTCGATTCCCAGGTCGAAGCCTGGATTTCCGCCCAGGCCAAACCATAAAACTGGTTTCCGCCTACGCCGCGGCTTCCCCTTGCAGCGCTTTCTCGATTTCTGCCAACTCGGGCGGCGGGAGGCGAAATTCCAGCGCTCCTACGATTCCCGCGACTTGTTGGGGACTGCGGAAGCCCACGATTGCGCCCGTCACCGCCGGGTGGTTCAAGGTCCATGCGATCGCCACTTCCCCCGGCGTGCGTCCATGGCGTTTGCCGATTTCGCGCAGATGTTCGACCAGCCTCAAATTGCGGGAGAGCCGAGGCTCGCGAAAATTAGGCAGGCTCCTGCGCCAGTCCTCTTGCGCAAAATTGGCTACTCGCTCGTGGGTCATGGCCCCGGTCAGCAGGCCGGCGGACATTGGCGAGTACACGATCACGCCAATCGAGTGCCGGCCGGCGTAGGGCAGGATTTCTTGTTCAATTTCTCGGGTCACGATGGAGTAGGGCGGTTGCAGCGAAGTGACGGGCGCAATGTCCTCGGCCCGTTTCATTTGCTGAACACTGAAATTGGAAACTCCAAGGTAACGAACCTTGCCTTCTTCCTGCAGTCGGGCCATCTCAGTCCAGCCCTCTTCAATGTCCTCATCTGGCTCAGGCCAGTGAATTTGGTAAAGATCGATCACGTCGGTCTTCAGACGACGCAGGCTGTCCTCGCATTCCCGGCGTATCGAAGGGGCTTTCAGCGACGCGCCCACCCGGCCAGTGGGGTCCCAAATCCGTTCGCACTTGGTGAACACATATGGGCGCGGACTGCGCCCTTCGAGCGCGCGCGCGACCACTTCTTCGGAATGCCCCAGACCATAGAGGGCGGCGGTATCGATCCAGTTCAGGCCATGATCCAAGGCGGCGTGAATGGCTGGAATCGAGTCCCCTTCATTCTGCGGACCCATACTTCCATTCCAGCCGCCCCCGCCGATGGCCCACGCTCCGATCCCGATCGGAGTAATTTGAAGATCGCTATTTCCGAGTTGGCTCGTTTTCATTCCACACCTCCGCTGGCTCGATCTCCCGGATTGCCGGCCCATGCTGAAACGGCCGCCGCTCCGGCTTGGACGGCGGACGTGCTTCGTCTCGCTATTTTGTATCACGACGGCGGGCATCACTTGGCCCGCAAGGAACGTATGGTTCGGTGCCGGCCGGGAAGCCGCCAAGCTGCCAGCGACCGAGGGGGGGAGCAGCGGCCCGGTCGAAAATATCCGAATTCGCGGTTTACCAACGTGGGCCGACGAGCGGCCGAATCTTTGCGTCGTAGATGCGCTGGACGGCAGCGAGCGTTTCCCGCGAAAGCGGTGGCAAATCGGACGCGCCACAGTTCTCGGCTACCTGCGCAGCGCGCTTGCCGCCGGGAATCGCGCAGGTGACGGCGTCGAACATGAGGATCCAGCGCAGGGCGAACTGGCTCATGGAAACGCCCGGCAATAGAGCGCGAATCTCCTCGGCCGCGTCAAGGCCGCTCGTGTAGTCCACGCCGGCAAAGGTCTCGCCTACGTCGAAGGCCTCACCGTGACGATTGAAGGTGCGGTGGTCGTCGGCAGCGAATGTAGAATCCGGCCGCAGCTTGCCGGTCAGCAACCCGCTGGCCAGTGGCACACGAGCGAGAATCCCCACCTGCTTCTGCCGGGCTTGCGGAAAAAAGAGAGCGGCGGGACGCTGCCGGAAACAGTTGAAGATGATTTGCACGGTCTGGACATTAGGAAATTCAATGGCTTTCAGTCCTTCCTCCACTCTCTCGATGCTGACGCCGTAATAGCGGATCTTGCCGGCTTTCACCAAGTCGTCAAGCATCGCGAAGACTTCCGGACGGTAATAAACCTCGGTCGGCGGGCAATGCAGTTGGAGCAAGTCCAGGGCGTCAGCTGCGAGATTTCGCAAGCTGTCGTCAATCCACTGGGTCAGGTTTTGTCGGCTGTAGCCTTCGACAGTTTGGCGAGGCAAGCGTCGCCCCGCTTTGGTCGCAACGACGATCTGTTCCTTGCGGGCTTTTCGCAACCGCGCAATCAGCCGCTCGCTGCGGCCGTCCCCGTAAACATCGGCGGTGTCGATAAAATTCACGCCCTGGTCGATGGCCTCGTGCAGGGCGCCGAGGGCCTCTTCCTCTGACACCTGGCCCCATGCCCCGCCGATGGCCCATGCGCCGAAACTGATTTCGGAAACCTTCCAACCAGTACGGCCAAGGGGACGATACTTCATAGTTACGATCTCTCCTGGTTTCGGTGGAACCGGAATTTTGCTCGACCGCCAAACCGAACTTCCCGCAGGGCGAAGTTGAATTTCGCCTGTTCTCTTGGGCGACACCAAGTATAGAGCCTACGGATTTCGGCGCCGAGCCAACTCGAGACCACCAAGATTACTAGCCATAGCCGGTGGGTTTTCGATCGAGGAATGGAGACTAGATTCCGGCTCGGCCCTGGCCTGCGCGCAATTCTGTCCCGCATTCTGTCGCCCGGGAAAGACAGGCAAGGATGTATCCCTGGCTGGACGAGGCATGGAATGGCGTGTGGCTAATCATCGCACTCATCACGTCTGCTTTCTCTGTTGTAGAAATGTTTCGGCATCGCGTCGGGTCCGGAGAATACAATTATCCCCGAGGCGTACCTCGCTTCATGAGGTTTTGTAATGAGTGACCGGGAATACGCCCAAAGACATCCAGAGGCAGAAAATTGCGGACGGAAAGAGATTCACATCGGAAAGCAAGTGACCGCGTGCGTCCGTTTAGAGTCTGGCGCGCGGTGAGACCCCGGGCGCACTGGGGCGAAATGCCACTGATTCAATAGGATTACTGGTGAGCGCGGA